>JASHWN010000472.1 GCA_030044035.1 Xanthobacteraceae bacterium | reverse complement strand
CCGAACGGATCGAGCGCGACGATCTGGCTGCCGATATGCATGTCGACGCCGGCCACATGCAGGCCCGGCAGTTTGGCGGCCCGCGCATAAACGTCGCGCGCGCGGCTGATCGGAATGCCGAATTTGTTCTCGGCCCTGCCGGTCGCGATCTTGGCGTGGGTCTTGGCGTCGATGTCGGGATTGACGCGGACCGCAATGCAGACGGTGCGCCCTTTGGCGGCGGCGATCGACGACAGGAGCGCGAGCTCCTGCTCGGATTCGACGTTGACGCAGAGAATGCCGGCATCGACCGCGAGCGCCAGCTCGTCCGCGGTTTTGCCGATGCCCGAGAACATGATTTTGTCCGGCGGGATACCGGCGGCGCGGGCACGAAGCAGCTCGCCGCCCGAGACCACGTCGACGCCGGAGCCGAGGCGGCCCAAGGTGGCGATCACCGCCTGGTTGGAATTGGCTTTGACCGAGTAGCAAATGAGCGCATCGACGCCCGCAAAAGCACCCGCGAACACGCGGTAGTGACGCTCGATGGTCGCGCTCGAATAGCAATAAAGCGGCGTGCCGACGGCATCGGCGAGCGCCACAAGATCGACGTCCTCGGCGTGCAGCACGCCGCCCCGGTAGGCAAAATGGTGCATGGCCTTGTTTAGCCTGCGCGCACGGGTTTCGCCACCGCGCACGCGCCGCGAAAGCCGGCCTACCGGATCAGCGGGTCGAGGATGAAGGTCTTGTTCGCCGGCTGTGTCGGCGCCGGCAAGGCTTGGGTCGCCACCACCGGCGCTTGCTGCTGCGCGGTGCCGATCGGCGTCAGCGGATCGACATAGGTTCGCTGCCCGGGCGCGAGGCTCGAGGCCGGCGCTGGCGGCAATTCGGCGCTTGGCGGCGGATCGAGCGGCCCCTTACGGCCGCACGCGGTGAGCGCGAGCGGCAGGACCAGCGCCACGACCAGCGCGCTTGCGAAGCCTAGACGATTACACGCCAAGTCCTGTTCCCCCGTCCCCCATTGCCGCGCTGGCTCCGAGCCTAGCAAACCACCGTGACACGGCGAGATTTTGTCGCGAACGCGTTGCCAAGCCGTTGCCGCCCCGTTACCGGCTGGGGCGCTGCGCCTGCGCTGAAAAACCCTCGCGTTCCAACCGCTTGAGCCAGCTTTTGGCCTGTGCCCGCACGTTTTTGGGCGCCGTACCGCCATAACCAGCACGGCTGGCCACCGATTTGTCCACCGAGAGAACGCCGAAAACGTCCTTCGTGATGCGCGGCTCGATCACCTGCATGGCCGGCAGCGGCAAGCGGTCGAGCGTAACGCCCGCCTCGGCCGCCTTGGCAACGATCCGGCCGGTCACATGATGGGCCTCCCGGAACGGCAGTTTTATCGCGCGCACCAGCCAGTCAGCCAAATCGGTGGCGGTCGAATAGCCCTCGCCCGCGGCGGCCCGCATCCGCGCCACGTCCGGCTCCAGGTCGCGCGCCATGCCGGTCATGGCGGCGATCGACAGCGCCAAAGCCTCGAACGCGGCGATGGCGCCGTCCTTATCCTCCTGCATATCCTTCTGGTAGGCGAGCGGCAGCCCCTTCATCACCGTCAGCAGCCCGAGCAGCGCGCCGACGATGCGGCCGGACTTGGCGCGCACAAGCTCGGCGGCGTCCGGATTGCGTTTTTGCGGCATGATCGACGAGCCGGTGGTGAAGCGGTCGGACAACCGAATCAGCCCGACCAGCGGCGACGACCAGATCACGATCTCTTCGGCAAAGCGCGACAGGTGCGTGGCCGTGATGGCGGCGGCCGACAGCGCCTCGAGCACAAAATCGCGGTCGGCGACGGCATCGAGCGAATTGGCCATCGGCCGGGCAAAACCCAAATCCTTGGCGGTCATCGCCCGGTCGATCGGGAACGGCGTGCCGGCAAGCGCAGCGGCGCCGAGCGGGCTTTCGTTGAGCCGCGCCCGCGCGTCGGCGAAGCGGCCGCGGTCGCGCGCCGCCATCTCCACATAAGCCAGCAGATGATGGCCGAACGTCACCGGCTGCGCGGTCTGCATGTGGGTGAAGCCCGGCATGATTGTCGCAGCGTGCTGCAGCGCCCGCTCCGCCAGCGCCCGCTGGTAGGCGGCGAGCGCGCCGTCGATGGCGTCGATGGCGTCGCGGACCCAGAGCCGGAAATCGGTCGCGACCTGGTCGTTGCGCGAGCGCGCCGTGTGCAGCCGGCCGGCCGCCGGACCGATCAGCTCGGCGAGCCGGCTCTCCACGTTCATGTGGATGTCCTCGAGCGCCCGCTTGAAGGCGAATTTTCCCGCCTCGATCTCTGACAGGATCGTGTCTAGACCGTGAGCGATCTTCTTTGCATCTTGCGCCGTGATGATGCCGCTTTTGGCGAGCATCGCCGCATGTGCCTTGCTGGCGGCGATGTCCTGCCGGTAAAGCTTGCGGTCGATATCGATCGAGGCGTTGATCTCCTCCATCAGTGGATCGGGCTTTTGGCCGAAGCGTCCGCCCCACATTTTGTTGGCCATGGTTTTGCGTCCGCCCGAGGTTCCGTGAAGCGAGGTTCCGTGAAGTCCGTCAGTCGCCGATGAGTGAACAAAAACAACAACCCGAAAAGCCAAGCCGTGCCGCGAACCGCCGCCGCTTCGGCGTCGCGGCCGCCCTCGCGGTTTTAGCCGTTCTCGCGGGGGTATACGGGATCGGGCATCTGCGAAGCAATCCGGACGCTGCCGCCTGCCGGCAGGCGGTCGAAACCGCGGCGCGGATCGCGCCGCTCGCCCATGGCGAGGTCGCCGCGCTCGCCGTGGCGCAGACGGGGTTCCGGGTGCCCGATCTTGCGTTCAAGGACGATGCCGGGGCGGTCCGCACGCTCACGGACTGGCGCGGCCGTACCGTGCTGCTCAACCTGTGGGCCACCTGGTGTGTGCCGTGCCGCAAGGAAATGCCGGCACTCGATGCGCTCCAAGCCAAGCTCGGCAGCGACAAATTCCAGGTCGTCGCCGTCAACATCGACACCCGCGATCCGCAAAGGCCGCGCAATTTCTTGAAGCAGGCCGGCGTCAGCCACCTCGCCTATTTCTGGGATGACAGCGCGCAGGTGTTCGAGACGCTCAAAGAAGCCGGCAAGGCGTTCGGCATGCCGACCACGCTCATCGTCGGCCCGCACGGCTGCGAGATCGGCACCATGGCGGGCCCCGCCGAATGGGCCAGCGACGACGGCGTCAAGCTCGTCAGCGCCGCGATCAACAATGTTCAGTAGTCCGGGTCTCGCGACCGGACTGAACGAAGAGTGATTTTGTTGATGCAACGGCCGAGCGACGCGCCGCCGTGCTAGCAGCTGACGTTCACGTTGGTGCCGATGCCGGCCGCCACGTTCGCAAGCGAGTCAAAACTCTGCTGCGCGGCGCCCATCAACTGCGTAACCGACGACGCATTGTCGGTGTTCATGCTCGCCAGCCGCGCCGCGAAGGCGAGCTGCATCATGCCGGTTTGGGAGCTGACGAGGGCGGTGAGCAGGCTCGTTTCCATGTGCGGACGATAAGGCCGGGACGTTAAACAATCGATGAATCAGAAAGAGACAATTTCCCTAAGCGCCACGACAAGATCCCGCTTGACAGCGCCGCGGCGCCCGCTATACTTAACCACATGGTTAAGCTTTCCACCGCCGCCGCGCTCGACCGCACCTTTGCGGCGCTCGCCGATCCGACGCGGCGCGCGCTGGTTATGCGGCTGGCCGAGCGGCCCGAGGCGTCGGTAAGCGAGCTTGCCGCGCCATTTGACGTATCGCTGCCGGCGATCATGAAGCATCTCGGCGTGCTGGCGAAGGCCGGGCTCGTCGCGCGCCAAAAAACCGGCCGCGTCGTCGCCTGCCGGCTCCAGGCCGAGCCGATGCGCGAGGCGATGGAATGGCTCAATCGCTATGAAAAATTCTGGTCCGACCGGCTCAACAGTCTGGCGGCTTTTTTGGAGGAAGAGGAATCATGGCCACCCAAACCGCAACCAAGCCGAGCCTCACCATCAAGCGCCGCCTCAACGCGCCGCCCGCAAAGGTCTTCGCGGCCTGGACCGACCCGGAAAAAGTGAAAGGCTGGATGGGCCCCGGCGAAGTCAAGGTGCTGGCGGTCGAATGCGAGCCGCACGTCGGCGGCCGCTATCGCTGGCTGATGCGCGCGCCGAGCGGGGAAGATCACGACGTCAGCGGCATCTATCGCGAGTTCGTGCCGGACCGCAAGCTGGTGTTCACCTGGGCCTGGAAGAGCACGCCGGAGCGGGAATCGCTGGTCACGGTCGACCTCAAGCCGGACGGCGACGGCACCTTGCTGACGCTGACCCACGAGCAATTCTTCGACGCGGACGCGCGCGACCGCCATCGCCAGGGCTGGGAGGGCGCGATGGACAAGCTGGAGACGTTCGTCGCCTGAGCGTCGCAACGAATTCGTAGGGTGGGTTAGCCGCGCAGCGGCGTAACCCACCGAGAGTTCGAACGGTGGGTTTCGCTTCGCTCAACCCACCCTACGGTGAGGAGCAAATAATGGCGCCGCACAAGATCGTTTCCCATGACGAATGGACCGCCGCGCGCAAAGCGTATCTGCTCGAGGAAAAAGCCTTCAGCCGCGCCCGCGACGCGCTCGCGCGCAAGCGCCGCGAGTTGCCGTGGGAGCGGGTCGAGAAGCGTTACGTCTTCGACGGTCCGAACGGCAAAGAAACGCTCGCCGATCTGTTCGGCGGCAACAGCCAGCTCATCGTCTATCACTTCATGTTGGGTCCGGGCTGGGAAGCCGGCTGTCCGAGCTGCTCGTATCTCGCCGACCATTTCGACGGCGCCGTCGTCCATCTGGCGCAGCGCGACGTATCGTTCGTCGTCATCTCGCGGGCGCCGCTTGCGGAAATCGAGAAATTCAAGACACGCATGGGTTGGCGCTTCAAATGGGTGTCGTCGTTCGGCAGCGACTTCAACCACGACTATCAGGTCTCGGTGTCGCCGCAGGAGAAGGCGAGCGGCAAGGTGCTGTACAATTACGAGATCATCGAAAAATTCCCGAGCAACGAGCGCCCCGGCGCCAGCGTGTTCTACAAGAACGAAGTCGGCGAGGTGTTTCACACCTATTCGACCTATGGCCGCGGCCTCGACATCCTGATCGGCACCTACAATTTGCTCGACCTCGCGCCGAAGGGACGCGACGAGCAGGGCCTCGCCCATTCGATGGCCTGGGTGCGCCACCACGACCGCTACGAGGGCACCACAGTCGATCCGAAAGCGACATACCAGGAACCCAAATCCGCCTCATGCTGCGACTAGACGAAAATCTACCAAGCTCGTTGTTCAGCTACAGGAGCAGACCATGAAACTGTATGGCTTTCCTCCCTCGCCGAATACCTGGAAGGTCCGCGCGCTGGCATCGTATCTGAAAACGCCGCTCGAATTGGAGCTGGTCGACCTCGGCAAGGGCGCCCAGCGTTCGCCGGCCTATCTGGCGATCAACCCGACCGGCCGCACGCCGACGCTGGTCGACGGCGATTTCGAGCTGTGGGAGTCGAACGCGATCCTGCAATACCTCGCCGCCAAGAGCGCGAGCCCGCTGTGGCCCAATGACGCGCAAGGGCGCGCCGACGTCAGCCGCTGGCAATTCTGGCAGCTGGCGCATTGGGGCGCCGAGGCCTGCCAGCCGATCACGTTCCAGCGGCTGGTCAAGAAATTCTTCAACCTTGGCCCACCCGACGAAACCGTGCTCGCCAAGGCCGCCGAATGCTTCAACAAAGAAGCCGCCATGCTCGACGCGCATCTGGGCAAGCAGAAATACCTCGTCGGGAGCGCGCTCACGGTGGCTGACTTCGCGGTGGCGGCACCGCTGTTCTACGCCAAACAGACTGAGATGCCGCTCGGTGCTTATGGCAATTTGCGCGGCTGGTTCGAGCGCGTCGCGGCGCTGCCGTGCTGGTCGGAAACGGCCCCGCAATTGCCGGCAGCGGCGTAGCGCAAGCGTAGGATGGGTTGAGCGCTAGCGAAACCCATCATGCAGCTTCGAGGCCAAGCGATGGGTTTCGCTTTCGCTCAACCCATCCTGCAGCTAGCCCGTTCCCTTCATCGCCGCGGCCCGCTAAGGTCCGGGCCGCCATGGTGATCGCAACACAACGCGCGCTCGACGAACAAAGCCACCAGCCGCGGCCCTTTACCGGCGGCATCGCGACGCTCGCCGAGAGCCGGCTCTACGCGTTGCAGAACGCGTTCGCGCTCGACGGCCGCGTCAGCTCGTATCCGGCGAGCGCGCGCGGCTTTGCGGTAGCGAACAGCTACCTCCTCACCGAGCCCGATGCCGCCATGCTGATCGACACCGGCTTCGGCAAGGACGAGGCGGCCATCCGCGCCCAGATCGAAGCGCTGATCGCGCCAGGGCTGCCGCTGTCGCTGTTTCCGCTCCGCCTCAACGAATTCATGTCGATCAACAACGTCGAGAGCTTTGCCGCGCATTTCAACGTCAAGACCTGCTACACCAGCAATATCGACGCCGCCCTGTGGTTCGACTTCGGCGCCAAGGCCGACGGCCGCGACGTGCTCAAATCCATGAACGTCACCGCGGTGATGCGCGCCGACACCATCGCGCTCGGCGGCGCAGCGCGCTCGATCGACGTCATGCAGGCGCCGCTCCGTCTCATCGCCACGCGCTGGCTTTACGATCGCGCCACCCGCACCTTGTTCTCCTCCGACATGTTCACGCACGTCTGGCGCGACACCGAAGCCGGGCCGTGGATCGTTACCGAAGCCGACAACGATGCCACGGCGCCGCGCGACGTGCGCTCGTTCATGCTCAACACCCGCTACTGGTGGCTGGAAGGCGCGCCGACCGATTCGATCCGCCGCGGCATCGCCAAGGTGTTCGAGACCTACGACGTGGAGACCATAGCGCCGGGCTACGGCTGCATCCTGTCCGGCCGCCGGGTGGTCGAGCGGCACTACCAGATGCTCGATGCGTTTCTGCAAGCCTGCGACAAGAGCGTGGCGGTGTCGCGCTACGTGCCGCGCGACGAAGAGCGCTGATGCCGTAGCCCGGATCTATTACGCTTTGCGCTCCTGTTCATCCCGCGAATGCAACAGGTCCTTCTTGTGCGCGCCGATCGCGTCATGGGTGTGCGCGTAGCTGATGACGCGATAGATGTTGCGCGCAACCGCCACGTTGCCGTGACCGATGTTGCAAATGATGACAGGCCCGTTACGGGCCGCCAGTTTGGCCGTATTAGCGCTTAGCCAGTCGTGATTCTCGATGCTCGTTTCGATCCGGCACTCAGCCGGCAGATTGATGCCCATCGATGCGAGAAAGCCGCGAGGGTCCTTCACATAGTCCAGATATTCCTGCGGCGTGCACTCCCAGAAATGGAGGCCAAATGGCTCGTCCTCGATGATGCGCGACCGCGCCGACAGGTCGACAATTTTCGCTGGCATGACATTGCTCCCTGTTGGTACACCGATGAAGGCAACCTAACATTGCGCCGTTATTATTGCCACCGTCGGCTGCGGCGGCGCCACGCTGCGGGTGCGCGCCGTGGCGACATAGCGCGCCGGCGACGAGCGACGCGTCATGAGCAGTCATGTCCCGCCGCCAACACAGCCATCGCGTCACCGCGTTGACACGGGGCCCGGCGAGCCTAGATTACGGGGGTTCCGAGGGGAGCGCGGTAAGCGCTGAGAGACCGCATGGTGCGGTGACCCTTTGAACCTGATCCGGGTCATGCCGGCGAAGGGACGGAAACTTCTTGTAAAACCCGCCCCGCCTAAGTCCGCCGCCCGGATCGCGTATCGCCGCGTAATGGAGCGACCGCCAAGGAGCGCCCGATGAACAAGCCGCTGTCCGAAGCCGATTTCGCCACCCCGAAGGTCACCACCGGCCCGATCGCCGGCTCGCGCAAAATCTACGCGACGCCTGATGCGGCGTCGGACCTGCGCGTGCCGCTGCGCGAGATCCCGCTCTCGGAAGGTTCCGGCGAGGCGCCGCTGCGGGTCTACGACCCCTCCGGCCCGTACACCGACAACGACGCGGCGCTCGACGTCGAGCAGGGGCTCAAGCGCACCCGCGTCGAATGGGTCAAGGAACGCGGCGGCGTCGAAGAGTACGACGGGCGGGTGATCCAGGCGATCGATAACGGCAACGCCACCGGCAAGCATTTGGCGCGCAGCTTTCCCAACACGCCGAAGCCACTGCGCTCGGTTTCACTTTCACCTCCCCCGCTTGCGGGGGAGGTCGACGCGCGAAGCGCGTCGGGAGGGGGCCCTCTCCCCAACCCTCCCCCGCAAGCGGGGGAGGGAGTGCGTAATGGCAAGCATCACCCGCTGACCCAGCTCGAATGGGCGCGCGCCGGCATCATCACCAAGGAAATGATCTATGTCGCCGAGCGCGAAAATCTCGGCCGCAAGACAATGCTCGACGGTGCCGAGGCCGCGCGCGCCGATGGCGAGAGCTTCGGCGCCGCGGTGCCGCTTTACGTCACGCCCGAATTCGTCCGCGACGAGGTGGCGCGCGGCCGCGCCATCATCCCCTCCAACATCAATCACGGCGAGCTCGAGCCGATGGCGATCGGCCGCAACTTCCTCACCAAGATCAACGCCAATATCGGCAACTCCGCCGTCACCTCCTCGGTCGAGGAGGAAGTCGACAAGATGGTGTGGGCGATCCGCTGGGGCGCCGACACCGTGATGGACCTCTCCACCGGCCGCAACATCCACAACACCCGCGAATGGATTTTGCGCAACTCGCCGGTCCCCATCGGCACCGTGCCGATCTATCAGGCGCTGGAGAAGGTGAACGGCGACCCCGTCAAGCTCGACTGGGAATGCTACAAGGACACGCTGATCGAGCAGTGCGAGCAGGGCGTCGATTATTTCACCATCCATGCCGGCGTGCGGCTCGGCTACATCCATCTCACCGCCAACCGCGTCACCGGCATTGTGTCGCGCGGCGGCTCGATCATGGCCAAGTGGTGCCTGGCGCACCACAAGGAGAGTTTTTTGTACGAGCGCTTCGATGAGATTTGCGACATCATGCGCAAGTACGATGTCAGCTTCTCGCTCGGCGACGGCTTGCGCCCCGGCTCGATCCGCGACGCCAACGACCGCGCCCAGTTCGCCGAGCTGGAGACCTTGGGCGAACTGACCAAGATCGCCTGGGCCGAGGGCTGCCAGGTCATGATCGAAGGTCCCGGCCACGTGCCGCTGCACAAGATAAAAGTCAACGTCGACAAGCAGCTGAAAGAATGCGGCGAGGCGCCGTTCTACACGCTCGGCCCGCTGGTCACCGACATCGCGCCGGCCTACGACCACATCACCAGCGCCATCGGCGCCGCCATGATCGGCTGGTTCGGCACCGCCATGCTCTGCTACGTCACGCCCAAGGAGCACCTCGGCCTGCCTGACCGCAACGACGTGAAAGACGGCGTCATCGCCTACAAGATCGCCGCCCACGCCGCCGACCTCGCCAAGGGCCATCCCGCCGCGCAACTGCGCGACGACGCGCTGTCGCGCGCCCGCTTCGA
>JASHWN010000471.1 GCA_030044035.1 Xanthobacteraceae bacterium | reverse complement strand
GTGCGGATCGCAGCGGGCGCCACAGCGGCGCTGCTGCTGCCGCCCTGGCCGAGCGGCGCCAAGTTTTGCGCCACCGCCTTGGCGGCCACCGTGCTCAGGCCGAACGCGCTCAGCCCGGAAACCAGCCGCCGGCGCGACATACCGCGATCGAGATATTGCTTGATCAATTGCTTCACGGCTTCCTCCCTGAACTGCGGCCAGGGCAACGCGGCAGCACGCCGACTGCTCGGCGGCGTGCCCCACTGCATCGGGGGTCTTAACCCAATGAAACACCCAAATTTGCGGGGATGGTAGCGGTTTCGCCGCTAGCCGGAAGATCGAGCCTAGGCGTAGGCCGGTCGCGCGCGGTCCAACGCTGGAGCGCCGCTTCGGCATGTCGCATCAATTCAAGCCATCGGTGCGGCGCCGATGAACGTGTCAGAGATGACGGCGGAGCCGAAAAAAAGCCTAATGCCGACCGCCGCGGTCGCATCGCGTCGTGCAGTTACCCAGACAGTAGTTTCCCTTTCCGGAACAGTTTTCCACGCAGTGCTGCTTACACTTTTCGACTGAAAAAGCGAAAGCAGGAACCGAGAAAGTCACTACACAGAACAAAGCGGCTAATGCAGTCAGCTTGGTCATGATTGCCTCCCGGCCCGGATTGCTGGATTGGTGATTTCGCGATCCGTCATAGGCATGGCGGCGTCAACGCGCCGTCAAAGGAGTTCTTCTGTGAGGCGAGGGGCTTAGAGAAGGATGGGCTTTACCGCTTCTGCAGTGCCAAATCCGCGGCGCCATTGAGCCGATCGAAGATCATCAGGTTCTCGAACGCCGAAGATTTCCTGGCCGGTGCGTAGTCATCGCCGAGGCAGTCGGAGAACTTGCCCCACACCTCGTCGCGCGAAAGCGGGGACTGATGGCTGCCCTTGGCGTATTCGACCGGGCCGCTCTTGAGCGTTGTGCCGGAGGTGGTGGTGATTTCCACCGCATCGGCGGGAGCGAAGGCGGAGGCCGGCATGGTCGCGTCCGTGGCCGTGAACGATACGCGCGGAAAGATCGCCTGCACGTCGCGGCGCCGCACGAACGCATCGGTCAGTTCGGCAAGCCCGACTTTGCGCGCGACGAGCGCGGCGGCCATGGCGAACTGCATGGAAAATTTCGCTTCGAGCCCGGTCTGCGGCCGGGCATTGCGCAGCATCACGAGTTGCGTCTTGCCGGTCGAGACGTGGATGCGTTCGACCTTGTCGGGCGACAGATCGTAGCGCTCGACCAAGCCGAGCGCCGCGTCGATCGAGCGGTGCGTCGCGTAGCAGATCGGGTAGCGTTTGATGTTGAGGCCGTCGCTGACGATATGCCATTCCTTGCGCGCGGTATCGAACGGCCGGTCGAGCTCGGCCTTGCCCTCCGGCGACAACGCTGCGAGCAGCCCAGACGGGTGCTCGAGCGCATCGAGCGAAGCGGTCAAGCCGGCCTGCGCAAGGCGCGCGGCAATTACTCCGGATTGCGCGGCGCGGCCGACCTGAAAGGATTTCGTCATCGTGCCGAAATTGGCGACGAGGCCCGACGCCATCGACGCCGCAATCGCCATCGCGGTTGCCGCGCCGGGTCCATCGAGGCCGCGCAGCTTGGCGCATGCGGCGGCAGCCGCGATGGTGCCGAGCACGGCGCTCGGGTGCCAGCCCTTGCGATGCAGCGGCGTTGGCTCGCGCGCGAGGAGCTCTGCCCAGACTTCGAAGCCGGCAACGTAGGCGGTGAGCATCTCGGCGCCGCTCGAGCCGCTGGCTTCGCCCTGCGCCAGAATCGCCGGCACAAGCACCGCGCTCGGATGGCCGTCGAGGCTGACGTCGTCATAGTCAAGCACATGGGCGGCAACGCCGTTGACCAAGGCGGCGCTTTCGACGCTGCGCCGCGCGCCTGACGGAATAAGCGACGCCGACGCCGTTCCGGCAGCGGCGCCGCCGCCAAGCTCGCGGTCGACCAGCGCGATCTCGGAGTCGCGCGCGCCGGCGACCAGCACGCCGAAGCAATCGGCAATGCCGGTGCGCGCGATGGCGCTCCCGTCCGCTGGAATTTGCCGCAATGTAAGGTCGGCGACAAAACGGCCGAGCTCAAAGGTCAGCGAACTCATGGCATCTCCGATCGGGCCGGGCGCGCTCCCGTGCGGGTGAGCAAAAAGCCCGTCACCAGCATGATGACTTCGCCAGCGGCGTCAAGGTGGTGCATCTGGCGATCTTCTGATTTCGCCTTACGGCTTCCAGCCCTTCTGCCACGCCGGCGGCGTCTTGGCGTCGATCAGGATGAAGGCGATACGGCATGGCTTGGTGCCGTTATTGACCCAGGCGTGATTGGTGCCTTGCTGCACCAGCACGTCGCCGGCCTTGACGTGCACTTCGCTGTCGTCCAGCAGCATGTCGATCTCGCCCTCGAGCACAAGGGCATAGTCGATCGTTCGCGTCCGATGGGTGTTGGCGTGCCGGCCATAGCCTTGGGTCGCCGGATCGATGCCCATGGACAAGAGTATCTGATGATGATCGACCGGCGCTGCGCCGCTCGACACCGGCGCGAAGTCGACGATGCGAAAGATCGTGCCGCTCGGCGGTGGTGGCACGCCGACTTGGGTCTGCGCGCGATCGGCCGGCGACGTCATGTCGACCGGAAATTCGCTCGTCACCCACAGCAAGGTCATGCCGTTGCCGCCCGGGCTGCGCTGCTTGGCCGGCACAGCCGCGTCAAACAACGCCACCGCCTTGCCTGAAGCATCGTGGCCGGTCACGATCCGGCGCGTCGATTTCAACTCCATCGTCGGTTCCTCCCGTCAGCCTTGCGTCGGCGGCCGCGTCGCTTGATCGGCACAGCAGCGCGCCATTAAGGTGAGGCTCGTATTTGCCGGGCGCCGCGCGCAAAAGCAAGAAGCGCCTCAGCGCTGCCGGCGAGGGGAGAGGTCTTGTGAGTGCCGAGCCGCCGCGTCCATTGCTGCAATCGACCGAGGATCCGGGGACCCACTACGACCGCGCGCCGAGCTTTTCGTCGATCGCCAGCGACCGCGACGTCATGGTGCCGATGCGCGACGGCGTCGAGATCTGCGTCGACGTCTATCGCCCCGACGGTGCCGGCAAATTCCCGGCGCTGCTCGCCTTCGCGATCTATAATAAGGACATTCAGGGGCCGGACATGGCCGCGGCGCTGCCGCCGCAGCCGGCCTGGGCGCCGCTATGGACCGGCCCGCTCGAGGCGGGCGACACCAACTTCTTCGTGTCGCGCGGCTACGTGCACGTGATCGGCTCACCGCGCGGCGTCGGCAAATCGCACGGCGGCGGCTCGCGCGAGTGGGACTGCTACGATCTGATCGAGTGGATCGCGGCGCAGACTTGGTGCGATGGTAATGTTGGGATGGTCGGCATTTCCGGCTTCGGCGCCGAGCAGCTCGCCGCGGCCAAGAAACAGCCGCCGCACCTGCGTGCAATCTTTCCGTTCGATCCGCGCGGCGCGTATGGCGAGCTCGGCGGCTTTCGCGACGAGTATCCCGGCGGCGTCATTCATCTGTTTCGTTATCTGGTCGGCCATTTCTCGGCGCTACACCACCACAAGGGACCGCCCGGAGCGCTGCCGCCCGAGCGCGAAAAGGTTTGGCGCGAGGCGATGGCCAATCCGGACTACACAATGTATCCGCACGTCTACAATCTCATCGCGCAAAAGGGCCAGCACATGCCGCCCTTTTTCAACGTGCTGATCGATCCGTTCGACAGCGAAGCTGCGGTGCAAAAGAGCGAGGCTGAATTCGCCGAGATCAAGGTGCCGACCTACACGGGCTCCGGCTGGTACGGCTACACCTACAAGACCCATCTCAACGGTTGTCAGCACTGGTACCGCAACATCGCGGCGCCGAAGAAACTATTGCTCGCCGGGCCGGCGCACCTGGAACGGCCGTATCACGGCTTTCATCGCGAGGTGCTGCGCTGGCACGACCATTGGCTCAAGGGCCTCGACACCGGCATCATGGACGAGCCGCCGGTGCGGTTCTGGGTGATGGGCGCCAACGAGTGGCGCGCGGCGAGCGATTGGCCGCTGCCGCAGACGCAGTGGACCAAGCTTTTTTTGAAAAGCTGGCAGCGGCTGTCGCCCGACGAGCCGGCGCCAGCGAGCACAGCAGCCAATGAGCCGCCGGACTCGTTCGTGCAGATGCCGCCGTCGCAGACCGATGCCGTTGCGCGGCTGCGCTACATGACCGATCCGCTGCCGCACGACGTGTTGATCGCCGGCCCGATCGCGCTCACGCTCTATGCGGCGATCGACCAGGACGACACCAACTGGATCGTCATCCTCAAGGACATCGGCCCCGACGTTTCGGTGCAGAGCGTGCGCGAAGGCGAGCGCAAGGTGCCGGTCGACCTGCCCGAGCGCGAGCTGACGCGCGGCTGGCTCAAGGCATCGCATCGCGCGCTCGATCCGGAGCGCTCAAAGCCATACTGGCCGTGGCATCCGCTCACGCGCGCGGCGCACAAGCCGGTGACGCCGGGCGCGATCGAAGAATATCAGATCGAGGTGATGGCGACGGCTAATCTGTTCCGCAGAAGCCACCGTATCTGCCTCGATATTACCAGCCTCGATTTGCCGACCGGTGTCGCCGGCGCCACCAACGCCGAATACGTACCGTATCACATCTGCTCCAGCAAAACGGTGCTGCATAGGATTTATCACGATCTGCAATATCCGTCGCATTTGCTGCTGCCGGTCATTCCGGACTAACAGAAGGCCGGCGGCGGGATTATTGCCCGCTCGGCGTGCGCAGGCCGAACCAGGTGTCGCGGACCTGGTGGTAATGCACCTGCGGATCGTAGATCGTGACCGGCAGCTTCAATTCCTGAGCCGATAACCGGCCGACCGCGGAGAGCAGGCTATAGGAGGCGACGACCCGGTCGTGCTGCGCCACGATCAGGCTCTGCCGCGCGTTGACCAGAACCTGTTCGGCATTGAGCACGTCCTGGGTGGTGCGTTGGCCGGCCAGCGCCTCATTGCGCACGCCGGTGAGCGCGCGGGCGGCGGCGAAGTTCTGGCGTTCGGCGGCTTCGACCTGCGCCTTGGCGGCTTGCAGTTGGGCCCAGGCCTGTACCACGTTGGCGCGCACCTGGTCGCGCACCTGATCGACATTGAGACGCTGCTGGTCGAGAGTTTCCTTGTCGAGCCGGATCGCCGAATATTCGGCGCCGCCCTGATAGATCGGCACCGACAGGTTCAGCGTCACCGTATTGGTGAACAGTTTCGGCGTGAGGAGTTGAGGATCGCGCTGATCTTGGATGCTGTACTGACCGGTCAGCGTCGGCCATAGCGCGCCTTCGGCGATCTTGACCTGCAGCTGCGCGACGTCGACGCCGTACAACGCCGCGATGACCGACGGGTTCTCGGCGATGCCGACCGCAACCGCGGCGTTGAGGTTAGTCGGCGCCAGGCGATCGACCGGCGCAGCGGCGGCGAGGTTGACCGGGTCGACGCCGATGATGCGCCGGTAATTGGCGCGCGTCGTTGCCAGCTGCGACTCTGCGGCATGAAGCGTCGCTTCGCCAGCGGCCAATTGCGCCTCGGCTTGGGCGGTGTCGGTGTCGGTGACCTGGCCGGCAGCAAAGCGGTTGCGGGTGTCGGTGAGCGTGCGTTGCAGGACGCGGACGTTGTTCTGCTGCACCTGCAGGTTCGCCGTGTCGCGCGACACATCCATGTAGATCGAGGCCGCCGACAGCAACACCGACTCTTCCATCACGCGTAGCGTCTCGCGCGCTGCCGAGACCTGGCTCTCCGCCGCCCGCACCTTGTTGGCGGTTTGCTGGCCATTGAACAGCGTCTGGGTGCCGGTAAGCCCGACCGATTCCGGCGTGGTCAAGCCCTTGGCCGACAACGTGATGCCCGATTGCAGAGCCGGCGGCGCCGGCGGAATGGTTTCCGTGATGTCGGTGTATTGCCGGCCGATCGAAGCGTTGGCGGCGATGTTCGGCCGGTAACCCGACAGTGCCTGCGGCACGCCCTCGTCGCTCTGCCGCACGATGGCACGCTGGGCGTTGAGCTGCGGGTTGTTCTGGTAGGCCTTGGCGAGCGCGCTTTCGATGGTTTCGGCGGCAGCGGGCTGGGGCGGGGCGATGAATGCGGTGCACAATACAATTGCAGCCGCCGCGGCCGAGCGCCGATCCAGCGCTCGCGGCCAGGCACTGCGTACTCGTGGAGTCCCCTCTACACCCACGCCACGGCCTCAATCCACCGCACGCAAAAGCCTACCGGCTGGCGCGGCCCGTTACAAGAAAACGTGTGGATACGTGCCTCGCCTTCAGCGCTTGGCCGGCTGCGGTGGCGTTAGCGCGTCGTCCAGCTCCTTGGCGCGCACGCATGCCGGCCGGGCGCTTATTCGCTGCCAATAGTGTGCGAAAGCCGGCCGTTTCTCGATGGTGCCGAACATCATGCCGAAGCCGAGCTGCGAGCCGCCATAAACATCGGCGGCGGAAAAGCGCTCGCCGACCAGATACGCGCCACGCGACACTGCCGCTTCCAGCGCAGCCATGACGAGGTCGATGCGGCCATAGCCGATCATGCGCTCGCGCTCCGGCGGCACCTTAAAGCCGAGCGCCTGATTGCTGACCGCCGCCTCGACCGGACCGGCAGTAAAGAACAGCCAGCGATCATAAGGTCCGCGCAGGCGGCCGCCGGGCGGCGGCGCCAAGCGCGCCTGCGGAAAGGCGTCGGCCAGATAGGCGCAGATGGCA
>JASHWN010000470.1 GCA_030044035.1 Xanthobacteraceae bacterium | reverse complement strand
GATGATCATGATGTCGCGCGACACCACCAGAATGACCAGCGAAATCGGCAATTCCCGGGCGATGCCAAGCGCCACATAGATCGACACGATCAGGGCCTTGTCGGCGAGCGGATCGAGATAGGCGCCGAGTTCGCTCGCCATGTGGAAGCGCTTGGCGAGGAAGCCGTCGACCGCGTCGCTGATGCCGGCCACGACGAACAGCGCGAAGGCCACAAGCATCTCGCCCGAAATGATCGCCCAGACCACGACCGGCACCAGGATGATGCGCGCCAGAGTAATAAGGTTTGGAATGCTCAACGACGGCCCCAGCTCAGCGCACGCCCCCGCCCTGCTGCGCCCCTTTTGGGCGTGCCCTCCTAGGCCGGACTATATAGCCGGGCCCAAGCTTGCGCACCCCGCGATTCCGCCTTAGGAGGCGCCGGACGGCTCCGCCGCGACCGCGGCTTTCCTCGCCGCCGTCGAAGAACTTTTGGTGACTTTCGTGACCCAGGCGCGCTACGCGGCCGCCGGCGTCGACATCGACGCCGGCAACCGCTTGGTGGAATTGATCAAGCCGCTCGTTCGCGCCACCGCGCGCGCCGGCGCCGATGCCGAGATCGGCGGCTTTGGCGGACTGTTCGATCTGAAGGCGGCCGGTTACTCCGATCCCGTTCTGGTCGCCGCCACCGACGGCGTCGGCACCAAAGTCAAAATCGCGATCGAAACCGGCCGCCACGACACCATCGGCATCGATCTCGTCGCCATGTCGGTCAACGATCTCGTCGTGCAGGGTGCCGAGCCGCTGTTCTTCCTCGACTACTTCGCCTGCGGCAAGCTCGACCCCGCGGTCGGCGCCGCGGTGGTCTCGGGAATCGCGGCCGCATGCCGGGAGGTGCGCTGCGCGCTGATCGGCGGCGAGACCGCCGAAATGCCCGGCGTCTATCAGCCGGGCGACTACGACCTCGCCGGCTTTGCGGTGGGCGCGGTGGCACGCGCCGACCTGTTGCCGCGCAGCGACATTGCGGCCGGCGACGTCGTGGTCGGGCTTGCCGCATCGGGCGTGCATTCGAACGGCTTTTCGCTGGTACGCCGCGTCGTTGCCGACGCGCAACTCGCCTGGACCGCGCAGGCGCCGTTCGCGCCATCGCAAACTCTGGGCGAGGCACTGCTCACGCCGACCAGACTTTATGTGCGCTCCTGCCTTGCCGCGGCGCGTGAGACGAAGGCGGTGAAGGCGCTGGCGCACATCACCGGCGGCGGCTTCGTCGACAATATTCCGCGCGTGCTGCCGGACGGATTGTCGATCGCTCTGGATCTGGATCGCGTCCCGGTCCCGCCGGTCTTCAAATGGCTGGCGCGCGCCGGCAACATCGCCGAAGCGGAGATGCTGCGCACTTTCAATTGCGGCATCGGCATGGTCGCGATCCTGGCGGCGGCAGACGCGAATGCGGCGATCGATTGCTTTACCGTGAACGGCGAGACGGTAGTGCGGCTCGGCGAGGTGATCAAAGCCGCAGGCGAGCCGCGCGTCGCGTTTCGCGGCCGGCTCGATCTCGCCGGGTGACGCATGGCTGAGCAGACAGCCGTAGAAAAGAAACGCGTCGCCGTACTCATTTCCGGCCGCGGCTCCAACATGACCGCGCTCATCGAGGCTGCCAAAGCCGACGATTATCCGGCCGCGATCGTTCTCGTCATCTCCAACGTGCCGGACGCGGCGGGGCTCGAGCGGGCGCGGGCCGAAGCTATCGCCACTGCAGTAGTAGATCACCGCCCGTTCGGCGACGACCGCGAAGCTTTCGAGCGCGCGCTCGATGGCGAACTGCACCGGCACCGCATCGACCTTATCTGCCTTGCCGGCTTCATGCGGCTGTTCACAAAGAACTTCGTCGAACGCTGGAGCGGCCGCATGCTCAACATTCATCCGGCGCTGCTGCCGCACTTCAAGGGCCTGCACACACACCGCCGCGCGCTCGCCGCCGGTGTGAAAGAGCACGGCGCAACGGTGCACCTCGTCGTGCCGGAAATGGATGCAGGACCGATCGTGGCGCAGGAAGCGGTCCCGGTGCTCGCGGGCGATACCGAAGAGAGCCTCGCCGCCCGCGTGCTCGCGGTCGAGCACCGGCTCTACCCGCAGGCGCTTCGCCTTATCGCCGAAGGCCGGGTCGGCGCCGCCGCCGAGCCGGCAGCCTCGCGCTCAGCTTAAGCCATTAATACCTTGTCATGCCCGGCGAAAGCGGGGCATCCAGTAATCACCGATCTCAGAGCATAGGCTCGAAGTGACCGCGGATACTGGATCACCCGCCTTCGCGGGTGATGACAATCAGTTGTTGATGGGGCCGATGCCGTGCCCGATCGGCCGCGCAAAACAAAACCCCCAGATCACGTCCGGGGGCTACGAGAACCGGGCTTCAATCCCGGCCTGCTTCACGCCACTTTCAGATTTTCCGCAGAAGTGCGGCCGCGGTTGGTGACCAGCTCGTACTCGACCGTCTGGCCTTCGTTGAGCGTGCGCAGGCCGGCGCGCTCGACCGCCGAGATGTGGACGAACACGTCCTTGTCGCCGGTCGCCGGCTTGATGAAGCCGTAGCCTTTGGTGGGGTTAAACCACTTGACGGTGCCCTTCTGCATCGTCTGTCTCCTAAGTCAGTCCAGATTTCAGTGAAGACGCATCGACGCCGCGGCCCGACAGCCGCTGCGCACTGCGCCACAACGCAGATTTTGGGAAAGAGTCCGAAGCGATCGTGTCGGCAAGACAGCACCGGCCGGATGGCCAAAATCTCATTGTCCTCCTAACAAACCCGACGAATACGGCGCAAGCATGGCTGCATGATGCCTTGGTATCGACAGCGGAACGTCGGCATGCGCAGCCGAGCCGGCGGCGAACTGAAGTAACCCGTCGTTAACAATGCGTCGACAAAGGCAAATCGATCGGGCGGCGCCGGCTCTTCAGCCGACGATCTCGTTGCCCGAAAAAAATTGGGCGATCTCCTTGACCGCCGTTTCAGCGGCATCGGAGCCATGCACTGAGTTTTCGCTAATGGACTTGGCATGGACTTTGCGGATCGTACCCGGTGCCGCCTTGGCGGGATCGGTGGCGCCCATCAGATCGCGGTAGGCGGCAATCGCATTCTCGCCCTCCAGCGCTTGCACCACGACCGGGCCCGACGTCATGGTCTCCACCAGTTCGGCGAAAAACGGCCGCTGCCGGTGCACCGCATAAAAAGTCTCGGCCTGCTCGCGTGTCATGCGCACGCGCTTTTGCGCCACGATGCGCAAGCCGGCTTTCTCGATCATGGCATTGATGGCGCCGGTGAGCTGACGCGCCGTGGCGTCCGGTTTGATAATCGAAAACGTGCGCTCGATCGCCATCAGATCATCCTTTTTGGGATTTTGCGAAGGGCCGCGGAATGCGCCGGCTTATAGCGTTCAGCCGTGCGGCGGACAAGCCGACGGCAGCTTCGGTCGCGACCATGAACGCGCCGTGAACGCCGCCGCGGCTGCGCATTGATCTCAATAAATCGAGATTGAAACGCCCCGTCAGCGGCCGTTGCGCGGCGCTGCTTTGGCAATGAACCTGACGGTCGATCCGGCCGACATAGCACCGATTGTCTTTGACACACGAGGAAAGGAACGTCTCGATGCTGCGCAAATTGATGCTCTCGCTCGCCGCCGCGGCCACGCTCGGCGCGGCTGCGCTCGCCCCCGGTGCGGCCTCTGCCGCGCCGTGGGGACATTGGCACCGCTATGGTCACGGCTGGTACGGCTTCGGCCCCTATGTCGGGCCGGTCTATTCCAGCTGCGTGGTGCGGCGCTGGGTGCCGACGCCGTGGGGGCCGCGGCTGCGCTGGGTCAATGTCTGCTACTGAGCACGATCGAGCGGCTGACAACCCCGGCGCAAGCCGGGGTTCTTTTGTGGCACGCACTCGCGTGAGCCCGTTGCAATGATGTGTTGCGATGCTGCCATGAAGCTGGAGCACTTTCCAGGTACGGATGATCCCTATATACAGAACGGGAACAAACGAACCCCTCGGAGAGTGCCATGGACGCGAAAACAGAGGACAAAAACGCCGGCCAATGCCCGGTCATGCATAAGCATTTTACCAATCGCGACTGGTGGCCGGACGTGCTCGACCTCCAGGTTCTGCACCGGAACTCCGCGCTGTCCAATCCGATGGACAAGGAGTTCAGCTACGCCAAGGAATTCAGGAGCCTCGACCTCAACGCCGTCATCAAGGACCTGCAGGCCCTGATGACGGACTCGCAGGAGTGGTGGCCGGCCGACTTCGGCCATTACGGCGGCCTGATGATCCGCATGGCGTGGCACAGCGCCGGCACCTACCGCATCGCCGACGGCCGCGGCGGCGCCGGAAGCGGCCAGCAGCGCTTCGCGCCGCTCAACAGCTGGCCGGACAACGCGAGCCTCGACAAGGCGCGCCGGCTGTTGTGGCCGATCAAACAGAAATACGGCCGGAAAATTTCCTGGGCCGATCTGATGGTTCTCGCCGGCAACGTCGCGCTGGACTCGATGGGCTTCAAGACATTCGGCTTCGGCGGCGGCCGCGCCGACGTCTGGGAACCCGAAGAGCTGTATTGGGGTCCCGAGGGGACGTGGCTCGGCGACGAACGCTACAGCGGCGAGCGCCAGCTGCAGAATCCGCTCGGCGCGGTGCAGATGGGACTGATCTACGTCAATCCGGAAGGGCCGAACGGCAAGCCGGATCCGGTCGCCGCGGCCAAGGACATCCGCGAGACGTTCTTCCGCATGGCGATGAACGACGAAGAGACCGTCGCGCTGATCGCCGGCGGCCACACCTTCGGCAAGACCCACGGCGCCGGCGATCCGTCGCTCATCGGCCCGGCGCCGGAAGGCTCGGCGCTCGAGGAACAGGGCCTCGGCTGGCGGAGCAAATTTGGCACCGGCGCCGGAGCCGATGCCATTACCGGCGGCCCGGAAGTCACCTGGTCGCAGACGCCGACCAAGTGGAGCAACCACTTCTTCGACAATCTGTTCAACAACGAATGGGAGCTGACCAAGAGCCCGGCCGGCGCCTATCAGTGGAAGGCGAAAGGCGGCACCGCCACGATCCCGGACGCTTTCGACAAGTCGAAGAAGCATGTGCCGACCATGCTGACCACGGACCTGTCGTTGCGGATGGATCCGGCTTACGAAAAAATCTCGCGGCGCTTCTACCAACACCCGGATCAGTTCGCCGACGCGTTTGCGCGGGCATGGTTCAAGCTCACGCACCGCGACATGGGGCCCCGCGTGCGCTACCTCGGCCCGCTCGTGCCGAGGGAAGAGCTGATCTGGCAGGACCCGGTCCCCGCCGTGAACCATCCGCTGATTGGCGACCAGGACGTCGCCGCGCTGAAGGCGAAAATCCTCGCCGCTGGCCTGTCGGTTGCCGAGCTCGTCTCGACCGCCTGGGCCTCGGCGGCGACCTTCCGCGGCTCCGACAAGCGCGGCGGAGCCAACGGCGCGCGCATTCGCCTTAGCCCCCAAAAGGATTGGGAGGTCAATCAGCCGAAGCAGCTCGCGAGCGTGCTTGGCAAGCTCGAAGCGATCCAGAAGGAGTTCAACGCCTCGGCCTCCGGCGGCAAGAAGGTGTCGCTCGCCGATCTGATCGTGCTCGGCGGCGGCGCGGCGATCGAGAAAGCCGCAAAGGACGCCGGCGTCGATGCCAAGGTTCCGTTTGCGCCGGGACGCACGGACGCCTCGCAGCAGCAGACCGACGTCGATTCCTTCGCGCCGCTCGAGCCGCACGCTGACGGCTTCCGCAACTATTACCGCGGCAAGCAGCTGATGTCGCCCGAGGAGGCGTTGGTCGATAAGGCGCAGTTGCTGACGCTGACGGCGCCGGAGATGACGGTTCTGGTCGGCGGCCTGCGCGTGCTCGGCGCCAATGCCGGCGGCTCCAAACTCGGCGTGTTCACCAAACAACCCGGCAAGCTGACCAACGACTTCTTCCACAATCTGCTCGACATGAGGACGGAATGGCGGCTCGCCGGCGGCGATGTGTACGAGGGACGCGACCGCAAGAGCAAAGAAGTGAAGTGGACCGGCAGCCGCGTCGACCTGATCTTCGGTTCGCACTCGCAGCTGCGCGCCATCGCGGAAGTCTACGGCAGCTCCGACTCGAAGGAGAAGTTCGTGAAAGACTTCGTGGCGGCGTGGGCCAAGGTGATGAACGCCGACCGCTTCGACCTCGTCTACGCAAAGGCTGCGTAGCCTTAACCGAAGGCCGGACCGCGGCGGAAGCCCTTCACAACAAATCAGGGCGGCGTTTCAAAGAACTTGAAAGGCCGCCCCGATGCCGCACGATGCAGCCGTTGAATAAACCGAGCGTGCGCTATTCGGTCGAAACCTGCTTCGGCGGTGGCGGCTTCTTCTTCGCAAGCTTCTTCTTCGGCTTGGGTGCGGGCTTCGGTTCCGCGACTTCGACGCGATCCAGGTCCATCAGGCGGCCGGCTTCGAAGCGATAAATGCCAGGCCGCGGCCCGCTATTGTAGGTCAGGGCCGCGCTGCGCGCGCCGTTGGCATTGCTGCCGATCTGCACGTTCGATGGAGCGCCGGCGCGATACACCACCTCGCATTCGGTCATGCCGAGCGCGATGGCGCCGCCGAGCAGCGGGTCGGCCGGCGCGCCGGGCGCGCCTGCTGCATCCGGGCCTTCGGCCACCGCCGGCGCGGCAACAGGATTCGCTGCCGGCATGGCCGGGCAGGCGCCGCTTGCGTCAACCAGTTGGTTGGCGGCGACCGGCCCGCGCTTGCTGTTGGTTTCCTGCAGTTCGGAGAACGTATAGCCGCCGCCACGGCCGCTGAAATCGAAAGGCTTTTGGAACCAGCGCTCGCTGTTATCGAATACGTCCGAACTGGCGCAGCCGCAAAGGCCGAGCGCCAAGATCAGCATGGCGAATGCGCGCGAGCGATGTGAACGAACCTGCACCGGGACATCCCCTCTTGCCCCTCCGAGCTCGACCGGCTCGGCCCGAAGATGCGCGCCGGTTTGTGGTGCGATCATGGCGCGGGCCGCCGCACCGTCGCCCGACCGATCCGGCAGACGTCGAAGCTACATCCACGGAATGAACCGGGCAAAGGTAAAAAATCGATGATCCTTCAGCCCCTTGACCGCCACTGAATAATGGGGGGCGGCATTGGGTTTATGTCTGGCGTGCCGACGCAGCCTTGGTTGCCTGCTTCGCTTGCCTTGAGTAGCCGTATTGAACCTTTTGCTGCATCGGCGGGACTGATGGCTAAGCTTGGCGGCTAAGGGGCCGTTGGAACATTCTGTGCCATCTCCTTGGCGCCTAAGGATACTTGATGCACTTGCAGTTCATCGGCTGCGGCGACGCCTTCGGCTCCGGCGGCCGTTTCAACACCTGCTTTCATCTCGTCGGCCGCGGCATCAATGCCCTGATCGATTGCGGCGCCACCTCATTGGTGGCGCTGAACAAGCACGGCATCGACCGCAACGCCATCGATCTTATTCTGATCACGCATTTCCACACCGATCACGTCGGCGGCCTGCCGTCTTTCGTTCTCGAAGCGAGCCATGTGCTCAAGCGCGAGCGGCCGCTCGCCATCGTTGGCCCACCCGGGTTGAAGACGCGCTTTCCGGACCTGATGGAGAACGCCTATCCCGGCACGCGGGCGCTGCACTTGCGTTTTCCCCTGACGCTGCATGAGTTCGACATCGGCAAGCGCAACGCGGTGGGCGCGCTCCAGGTCACGCCGTTTCATGTCCAGCACGACGATCGCGCCGGACCGTGCCTCGGGCTGCGCGTGGAAGCGGAGGGAAAAGTCATCGCCTATTCGGGCGACACCGAATGGACCGACGCGCTGATCGCGCTCGGCCACGACGCCGACCTGTTCGTCTGCGAAGCCTATATGCGCGACAAGCCGATCAAATCGCACATGGTGCTCTCGGCACTGGAACGCCGGCTCGGCCAGATCAGGCCGAAGCGGCTCATTCTCACGCACATGAGCAACGACATGCTGGCGCGCCGCGCCGAACTGTCCTACGAAACGGCCGAAGACGGCATGATCGTCGAAGTGTGAATGAGAAGCACTTCGTCTTTGTCATCGTCCGCGAAAGCGGACAATTCAGTAATCACTGCGTTCTCGGTGTCTACTGGATGCTCCGCTTGCGCGGAGCATGACAATGTTTGATGCCATCGACGTGTGCTGTCCTGCAGCGCATAAATCGGTGGCAGATGCAGCTATTGCCCGCCGAGCGCCGCGGCGATGGCGGCGAGCGCCGCATCGGCCTTGGAGCCGTCGGGACCGCCGGCCTGCGCCATATCGGGACGGCCGCCGCCGCCCTTGCCGCCGAGCGCCTCGGCGCCTTTGCGCACCAGCTCGACGGCGTTGTAGCGCTCGACGAGGTCATTGGTGACGCCGACCACGATGCCGGCCTTGCCGTCGCCGGTGATGCCGACTATGGCGACGATGCCGGAGCCGACTTTCTTCTTGCCCTCGTCGGCGAGGCTACGCAGATCTTTCAGCTCGATGCCGGCCACCGCGCGCGCCATCAGCTTGACCTCGCCGACCGTGCGCACACCATCGGCGCCGTCGCTCGCCGCGCCGCCACCCATGGCGAGCTTTTTCTTTGCCTCCGACAGCTCGCGTTCGAGCTTCTTGCGATCTTCGAACACGGCCGCGACGCGCGCGGGGACTTCGGCCGCGGGCACTTTCAATTCGGCCGCCAGCACGCGCACGTCTTTTCTGAATTTGTTGAGCTCGTGGCGCGCCGTATTCGCCGTGAACGCCTCAATGCGCCGTACGCCTGAGGCGACGCCGGCCTCGCTCACCACAGAGATCAACCCGATGTCGCCGGTGCGCTGCACGTGGGTGCCGCCGCACAGCTCGACCGACCAGCCCATGGTGTTGCCGCCGCCCTCGCCCATCGCCACCACGCGCACCTCGTCGC
The DNA here is from genome assembly GCA_030044035.1 of Xanthobacteraceae bacterium. GTDB lineage: Bacteria > Pseudomonadota > Alphaproteobacteria > Rhizobiales > Xanthobacteraceae > BOG-931. The sequence goes on along the minus strand of JASHWN010000470.1, from coordinate 2,078 downwards.
CGTACTTCTCGCCGAACAGCGCGCGGGCGCCCGACGCGATGGCTTCGTCGCGGCTCATCAGCCGAGTGATGACCGGCGCGTTCTGCAGCACGAAGGTGTTGGCGATGTCCTCGACCCGCTCGATCTCCTCGCCCGACATCGGCTTCGGATGCGAGAAGTCGAAGCGCAGCCGGTCCGGTGCCACTAGCGAGCCTTTTTGCGCCACGTGCTCGCCGAGCACCTGGCGCAGTGCCTCGTGCAAGAGATGCGTCGCCGAATGATTTTGGCGGATGGCGCTGCGGCGGGCGTGGTCCACTTCCAGTGTCAGCGATTGTCCCCTCTGCAGCGTGCCGGCCTCAACCACTCCAAAATGGACAAACAAATCGCCAGCCTTCTTTTGCGTGTCGGTCACGCTAAAGCGGGCACCCGTCGCCGACATAGTGCCGATGTCGCCAACTTGCCCGCCAGATTCTCCATAGAAAGGCGTTTGGTTTAGAATCACCGCGCCGGTATCTCCGACCATCAATTCCGGCACTTCTTGACCATCGCGCATGAGCGCGACGACAACGCCTTGGGCCTCTTCGGTGTCATAACCTAAGAACTCAGTGGCGCCGACTCTGTCGCGCAAGCCGAACCAGACTGCATCAGTTGCTGCCTCGCCAGAACCTGTCCACGATGCGCGGGCTCGCTTACGTTGCCGCTCCATCTCCTGATTAAAACCATCAACATCCACGTCGATGTTTCGGGCCCTAAGCGCGTCCTGCGTCAAATCGAGGGGAAAACCGTAGGTATCGTATAGTGTAAACGCGATATTGCCGGCCAGCTTTGCGTTTTGCCCAAGGAGACCAACCGCCCTCTCCGCCTCGATTCTTGATATTGCCTCGTTCAGAATACCAAGTCCGCGCTCCAAGGTGCGGCGGAACCGCGTCTCTTCGAGCTTGAGCGTCTCGGTGATCAAAGCCTCGGCGCGAATGAGTTCCGGATAGGCCTGGCCCATCTCGCGCACCAGAGCCGGCACCAATTTCCACATCAGCGGCTCTTTGGCGCCCAAAAGCTCGGCGTGCCGCATGCCGCGGCGCATGATCCGGCGCAGCACATAGCCACGGCCTTCGTTCGACGGCAGCACCCCGTCCGCAATAAGAAAGGAGCTAGCGCGTAAATGGTCGGCGATGACGCGGTGCGACGCCTTGCGCTCGCCTTCCGGATCGACACCGGTGAGGTCTGCGATCGCCTCGATCAGCGCGCCGAACAGGTCGATCTTGTAATTATCATGCGTGCCCTGCAGCACCGCGGCGATGCGCTCGATCCCCATGCCGGTATCGATCGACGGCCGCGGCAGATCGAGCCGCTTGCCGTCGGGCAGCTGCTCGTACTGCATGAACACCAGGTTCCAGATTTCGACGAAGCGGTCGCCCTCGGCATCGGGGCTGCCCGGCGGCCCGCCCGGAATGTGCGGTCCGTGATCGTAAAAAATTTCCGCGCACGGCCCGCACGGGCCGGTGTCGCCCATGGACCAGAAATTATCCGCACCCGCGATGCGGCCGATCCTGCTGTCGGGCAGGCCGGCGATCTTTTTCCACAGCCGGAACGCCTCGTCGTCGTCGATATAGACCGTGACCAGGAGGCGCTCGGCCGGAATGCCGAACTCTTTGGTAAGGAGCCGCCAGGCCAGCTCGATCGCGCGCTCTTTGAAATAGTCGCCGAACGAGAAATTGCCGAGCATCTCGAAAAAGGTGTGGTGGCGCGCGGTGTAGCCGACATTGTCGAGATCGTTGTGCTTGCCGCCGGCGCGCACGCATTTCTGCGCGGTGGCTGCCCGCACATAGGGGCGCTTTTCGAGGCCGGTGAAGAGGTTCTTGAACTGCACCATGCCGGCATTGGTGAACATCAGGGTCGGGTCGTTGCGCGGCACGAGCGGCGACGAGGGCACGACTTCGTGCCTCTCGCGCGCGAAATAGGCGAGGAAGTTCGCCCGGATGTCATTGACCCCGCTCATGTGGTGCAACTCTCTAATGGCACAGGGCTTTCCTGTCCAGGAAAGCCCCCCTGCCGCGCCAATTGCAGCGCTGTGGCAAAGCATATAAGCGCTGCTTTTCTGG
>JASHWN010000469.1 GCA_030044035.1 Xanthobacteraceae bacterium | reverse complement strand
ATCCGGTGGCCTTTAGGACGCCTGATAACAGACAATGGCGCCGGTTAGGTTTTCTGGATAAGGGCATGTACGTCGTATATCCGCTGTCGCCTTCCATCGTCATGTATTGTTTCGAAAGGTCGCATTGGAAACGAACAGAAAGGTTTGATTCGTGCCTGTCGCCGGTCGTTTTCGATAGTGAAATGGTCAAGAGTGAAAACTCAGGCCAGGTCTTTATGGCAATGCGTTTCGTGATTTCGCCCAAGGATGACTTCGAGCATCCGCGCCAATTTGCTCGCACCATTGGGACAGACATTTACGCGCCAAAGGACGCCTAGAGTTCAAAAGGGACCACCGCGAAATCCAAAAGGGACCAGTCGATATGGAAGGGGGCCAGTGCCCAGACCACGCATGAGAACACAGGAAAGACGAAAGTGGGATCGCCAATGGGAAACCGTAATGATTTCAATGGGCTTCATACGTTGCCGCGAATCGCGGTAATGGTCCCGGCCGCCGGCGAAAGCGGCCAAGGACAGCACGCGCACACCGCTGACAGATGAACCGCGCCAAGCTCGATGCGCAAGGACGTCTCGATCACAGCCCGCCGGTCGCGGTGGTCGACATCGGCTCGAATTCGGTGCGCCTGGTCGCCTATGAGGGGCTGACCCGCAGCCCGGCCGCCTTGTTCAACGAGAAAGCGCTGTGCGGGCTTGGCCGCGAGGTGCAGTCGACCGGCCTGTTGGCTGCGGACGCCGTCGACCAGGCGCTGACGACGCTCAAGCGCTACAGCGCGCTGTGTGCCGCCATGGGCGTCAAAAAAATCTTCGCCATTGCTACCGCCGCCTGCCGCGAGGCCAAGAACGGCCGCGCCTTCGTCAAGCAGGCCGAGCGCGCCATCGGTGCCGACATCGACGTGCTCTCGGGCGGCCGCGAGGCCGAGCTGACGGCGCTCGGCGTCATCTCCGGCGTGCACCGTGCCGACGGTTTGGTCGGCGATCTCGGCGGCGGCTCGCTCGAGCTTGTCGACGTGCACAGCACGCGCGTCCGCCACGGCCTCACGCGACCGCTCGGCGGGCTGGCGCTGGCCGACATTTCGGCGCGCTCGCTGAAAAAGGCGGAAAAGTTCGTCAAGAAAACGCTGTCGCCGCTGCCGGTGCTCAAAGCCTGCCACGGCCGCCGCTTCTACGCCGTCGGCGGCACCTGGCGCTCGCTGGCGCGGCTGCACATGTGGCAGACCGGCTATCCGCTGCACGTCATGCACGGCTATGCCATCGATGCCGACGAGGCGCTCGAATTTGCCAAGCTGTTGCACCGCGTCGACGTCGAGACCGTGTCCAACATCGAGGTCATCGCCAGCGCGCGGCGGCCGCTGTTGCCCTACGCCGCTTTGGTGCTCGAATACATCTTACGCATCGGCAAGCCGCGCCAGGTGGTGTTCTCGGCGCTCGGCGTGCGCGAGGGTTTGCTCTATTCGCTGCTCAAGGCACGCGACCAGGAGAAGGACCCGCTGATCGAAGCGGCGCGCAACCTCAATCGGCTGCGCTCGCGCTCGCCGCGCCACGGTGAGGAGTTGATCGAGTGGACCGACCGCTTCATGGCCTCATCGGGCCTCGATGAGAATGCCGAGGAACGGCGGCTGCGCCATGCCGCGTGCCTGCTCGCCGACATCGGCTGGCGCGCGCATCCCGACTATCGCGGCGAGCAGTCGCTCAACGTCATCGCCCATGGCGGCTTTTCCGGCATAGATCATGCCGGCCGCGCTTACCTGGCGCTGGCCGTCTTCTATCGGCACGTCGGCTTCGTCGTCGACGATGAGCTGTCGCCGCGGCTGCGCGAGCTCGCGTCGACCCGCATGATCGACCGCGCCCGCGTGCTCGGCGCCGCGTTGCGCCTCGCCTACGTGGTGTCGGCGGCGATGCCGGGCGTGCTGCCGCGTACTCCGCTTGCGGTCGAGCGCCATCGCCTGGCGTTGCGGCTGCCTGGACCGTCCGCTGCCTTGGCCGGCGAGCGCGTCTCCAACCGGCTGCGCGCGCTCGCCCGCATCATCGGCCGCGAGCCGGTGATGCTCTTGGGCTAAAGCGATTTCCCAACCAAATGTGAGCCGAGATCGTTTCGTCTCAACTATGCGCTGTTAGCATGTTTTCGCTCTGCGCCGCCTTTCAAGAGGAATAGTATGTTCTTTTCGCGCTAGCTATTGCCAGTTCGTGAAAATTTCTACTATCTCGTAGACGCAATGTCGCCGCGTCTTCAAACCGCGAGTCAGGATATTTTGTCCGCCGCAAATGTTCGCCACGCCGATGATCTGATTTCGCTTGGCGATGCAGCTGTCCGGCTGGCCGACCGATTGAGTGCGCTTGATCTGTTCGGGCGGCTTGCGGCCGTCCGCAGTGCGATTGCCGGGCGCATCGTCTTCACGACCAGTTTCGGCCTTGAAGACCAAGCCGTCGCGCATGCGATTTTTGTGCAGCATCTGGCAATCGATACTGTCACGCTCGATACCGGGCGCCTGTTTCCCGAAACTCATCAAGTCTGGGCCGAAACAGAGCGCCGCTACGGCCGGCGCATTCATGCGATCGTCCCCGAGCACGCCCAAGTCGAAGCGTTCGTGGGGCGGCATGGCATCGACGGTTTTCGCGCGTCGGTGGAGGCGCGGCATGCCTGTTGCGGCGTCCGCAAGGTCGCCCCGCTTGGTCGTGCGCTCAACGGGGCGGCCGCCTGGATCACGGGTCTGCGCGCCGAACAATCCGCGGAGCGGGCGGACATCCGCTTTGCCGCACTCGATCCGGTGCATCGGCTGATCAAGGTGAATCCGCTCCTTGACTGGACGCGCAGCCGCCTCGCCGATTTCGTGCACCTGCATCACATTCCCTACAACGCGCTGCATGATCGCGGCTTCCCGTCAATCGGCTGCGCGCCATGCACCCGCGCGGTCGAGCCCGGCGAGCCGGAGCGCGCCGGCCGGTGGTGGTGGGAGCAGGAAGAAAAGAAGGAATGCGGGCTGCACAGCCGCCTGGTATCGCCCGCCGACGCGCCGGCGAGCCCGCCCTTGTCCCATTCATGACGGATCAGCACCGGCAGTGTCGACACGTTCATCGTGACGTTTGTTGTGACCGGCAATTACACCTTCGCCGGCTCGGTCGCGCTGACCGAAATCGCCACCAAGGTGACGCTGTATTATTTTCACGAACGGATTTGGTCGTGGATTCCCTGGGGCAGATAACACCGGCCGGCTAAAGCGCTCCACTTCTGCAGACGACCTCCCGTCTCGGTCAGCCGGTTGCAAGCCACTTCCGCGCCAGCGCGATATCGTCCTGCGATAGTTGGTGGCCAGCCCGCAGCGTGCGGTGTTCGACCCTCGCGCCCCGAGCCTGCAGCAGCGACGCGAGCTGTGCCGCCTTCGCCGGCGTGATGATGGGATCGGCGGCGCCGGACAAGATCAAGACCGGTTTCCCGGTCAAATCGATGGCCGGCGTCTCCGCCAGCGGCGCCATGGCGCGCAACAGAACGGCGCCGTCCAGCGTTTCGGGCCGCAGCAGCAGCAGCGCCGCCGCGATATTGGCGCCGTTCGAATAGCCGACCGCGATCAGCTCGGAGAGGCCGTAGGACTTGCGGGCTTCGGCCACCAAATCGGCAAGCTCGTTGGCGCTGTGGCGAACGTCGTCTTCGTCGAATACGCCCTCGGCAAGCCGGCGGAAAAACCGCGGCATGCCGTTCTCCAAAACCTTGCCGCGCGCCGACAGCAGCGACGCGGTCGGCGCGATCGTGCGGCCGAGCGGGAGGAGATCGTTCTCGTCGCCGCCGGTGCCGTGCA
>JASHWN010000468.1 GCA_030044035.1 Xanthobacteraceae bacterium | reverse complement strand
CGCGTTCTCCTCGTTCCATTTCAAGATGTAGCGGAAACCGCCGACGGCGGAGGCGGCGAGCGTCTTGATCGGCCCCGAGGAGATGGCGTTGACGCGGATGTTCTTGGTGCCGAGATCCGCGGCGAGGTAGCGCACCGAAGCTTCGAGTGCGGCCTTGGCGACGCCCATGACGTTATAGTGCGGCATCCACTTCTCGGCGCCGTAGTAGGTCAGCGTGAGCAGAGAGCCGCCGTTCGGCATCAGCTTTTCGGCGCGCTGCGCGATCGCGGTGAACGAGTAGCAGCTGATCAGCATGGTCTTGGCGAAATTATCGGCGGTGGTATCGACATAGCGGCCGTCGAGCTGATCGCGGTCCGAATAGGCGATCGCATGGACAACGAAGTCGATGCCGCCCCAGGCCGATTGCAGCTGCGCGAATGCGGCATCGATGGTCGCGGGTTGCGCCACGTCGCAATCGCCGACGACGATATCCGGCGCGTCGGGGTGCTTCATGCCGACGATGTGATAGCCGGCGTCGACGTGATGCACTTCGCCGGTCACGGCGCGCGACATGTCGGAGAGCAGATACGCGCCGGCCTCGCCGACCTCCTCGATGCTGACGTTGCGGCGCAGCGGCGCGTTGCCCTCGTTCCATTGCAGGATGTAGCGGAAATCGGCGACGCCGGCGGCGGCCAGCGTCTTGATCGGTCCCGACGAGATGGCGTTGACGCGGATGTTCTTGGTGCCGAGATCGGCAGCGAGATAGCGCACCGAAGCTTCCAGCGCCGCCTTGGCGACGCCCATGACGTTGTAGTGCGGCATCCACTTCTCGGCGCCGTAATAGGTCAGCGTCAATAGCGCGCCGCCGTTCGGCATCATCTTTTCGGCGCGCTGCGCCACCGCGGTGAACGAGTAGCAGCTGATCAGCATGGTCTTGGTGAAATTGTCGGCGGTGGTGTCGACATAGCGGCCGTCGAGCTGGTCGCGGTCGGAGAACGCGATGGCGTGGACCAGAAAATCGATGCCGCCCCAGGCCGCTTGCAGCGCCGCGAATACGGCGTCGATCATCGCCGGCTCGGCGACGTCGCAGTCGCCGACCACGATGCCGCCGACCTCCTGGGCCAGCGGTTCGACCCGCCTTCTGAGTGCGTCGCCCTGATAGGTGAAGGCGAGTTCGGCGCCATGGCAGCGGCACGCCTTGGCGATGCCCCAGGCCAGCGAGCGCTGGTTCGCCACCCCCATGATCAGGCCGCGCTTGCCGCGCATCAGACCCGAAGCAACTTCCGGCATTGCGCTGATCCCGCTCGACGCTACCCAGACGGCCCCTCGCTTCCTATGGCATGGCCGGTTTGGCCCAGCAAGCATGCGGCGGCCACCGGGTTTACGTCGCGGCACGGTTGCGGAATAGTCGGGTTTTCAAGGTGTTGTTGGGTGCAGGCGGGCAGATTTGCTTGACAGCGTCCGGTCGCGGTGGCGCATGTCGTCAACGTTGCCTGTAACGGCGGAGCGCGCGATTTGGGCGAATTCCGGCAGCAGATAGAGAGCGCCATTCCGGCGTTGCGGCGCTACGCGCGGGCGCTGACGCGCGACGTCGAGGCGGCCGACGATATCGTCCAGGATACGCTGGTCCGGGCGCTGCGTTCCGAGCATCTGTTTCACGGCGGCGACGTACGGGCATGGCTTTACACGATCCTCACCAACCTCAATCGCAACCGGCTGCGCGCCTTGTCGCGCCGCCCGGTGCTGGCGCCGATCAAGGACAGCGACGCCGTGAGCGGCGCGCCGGAATCGGGCGGCCGCGACATCGGCCGCGCGTTGGACGAACTCGCCGAAGAACCGCGCACGGCGTTGCTTCTGGTGGTGCTCGAGGGCCTCACCTATCGGGAGGTTGCGGAAATTCAGGGCGTGCCGATCGGCACGGTGATGTCGCGGCTGGCGCGCGCCCGCATGCAGATCAGGTCTTACCTCGACGGCGAGCGCCCGGCGCTGCGCCGCGTGAAATGACGGAAAGAGCGAAACGATGAGCGACCGAGACCCAATTGTGAGCGAGGACGAGCTCCACGCCTATGTGGACGGCGAACTGGCCGCCGAGCGGCGCGGCGCAGTCGAGGCGTGGCTCGCAACGCATCCGGACGATGCGGCCCGCGTCGCCGCCTGGCGCAGCCAGGCCGAATTGATCCGCGCCCGCTACGGCGGCGCAGCCGACGAGAAGCTGCCGCGGCGGCTCGAACTGGCGCGGCTGGCGCGCCGGCGGCACTGGCGGGTGACCGCGACGGCCGCAGCGGCGGTGCTTGCGGCGTTCATCGCCGGCGGCGCTGCCGGCTGGTTCGCCCGCGACGCGGAGGGCGCTCCGTCGTCCGATCTGCGCAAGTTTACCGCCGACGCGCTCGACGCCTACCGGCTCTATGTCGTCGAAGTCCGTCATCCCGTCGAAGTCGCCGGCGACGAGCGTCCGCATCTGGTGCAATGGCTGTCCAAGCGCGTCGGCTCGCCGGTGCGGATTCCCGAGCTCGACAAGATGGGGTTGAAACTGGTCGGCGGCCGGCTGTTGCCCGGTCCGACCGGAGCGACCGCGTTCTTCATGTACGAGAACGGCTCGGGCGAACGCTTCACGCTCTATTGCGGGCAAACCGACGACCGCGAGACGGCGCTGCGCTACACCACCGGCGATCACAACGCGGCGTATTACTGGGTCGATCACAACATGGCCTGCGTGCTCTCAGGGCCTGCCGAGCGCGACAAGCTGCATGCCATCGCCCAGGCCGCCTACGATCAGATCGACACGCGTTCGCCGCAGCGCGGCGGGTGATTAGCTGGGTTGTTTCCCGGATGCGGTGCAGCATAAGCGCGTTTACGCGCGTCTTCGACGCGCTGCGGCGGTGCACCGCTGATCCGGGACCTTTCCACACGCGGAGTTCGTAACGATCCCGGGCGCGGCGCACCACTTCGTGCTGCGCCGCGCCAGGAAACGCAATCATTTTTCAACCCAGAAGCTTTTCTTCTCGATCAGAGAAGCTGTTGCGATCGACGGCGACGCGCGACCAACAAATAAGCTACAGCGGAGTGTCGAAGACAATGCCCTGCGGCCAACGCGCTCACATGTCCTTGCGCGGAATGAACTGCTCGTCGCGGCGTCATTTTTTCACCACGCTTCGAGCTCGGTGTCGCCTCCTTCGGGCATGATGCGCACGGTGGCGAACTGGTCGCCGCGCCAGCTCTACGCATTGGCGCCACAATCTTCCGTTCCAAATGTCGTTGCTCAACTTAGAATTTACCATTTAGGCCAATCTTGCCTGATGAGCGGCCGTCACCGGGGATCCCGTCCGATCGCCATTTCAGGACGCCTGTGCAGTAAGCGTCATGCGTAAGTTGTCACCTCTGCTGTTTTTGCTCGTCCTGTCTTGTGCCTCGAACGGACCAGGCCCGCATGAGGCGGCGGTGGGGACGCCACCGGGCGAGACCGGTATGCATGAGGCGGCGGTGGGGACGCCACCGCGCGCGACCGGCATGCATGAGGCGGCCGTGGCGGGGCCACCGGGCGAGACCGCCGCGCCCCGAGGTCCGGCGGCCGCGTCGCAAGCGGGTGAGTGCCAGCAAAACGCCATAAGGCAGTTGAAGGTCTTGGACCCTGACGGGTATTCCATTTATGAACTGATCGACGACAAGCAGTTTTTTCGCCGTTGGATCACCTGCGATGACGTACAGCTTGGCCTATCGACGGCGGTACACGAGTCGACCCACTACGTCACGTCGCGGCACGACGCTTTTCCGCTGGTGAACGGCGGCCAAATCGGCCGGCCCCATGAAGTGTCCAAATTTTATGCGCCCTCACTCATCGCCGGGAAATTCACGCCGAGCCACTTCGTCGACACCTACCTGACCCCGGGCGAAGCCAGCTCGGCGACGGATTTTCTGTATCTGCTCGACGAGCTCAACGCGTATTCTCATGACCTGAACGCGGCGGTCAATTTGGATAACTTGCGTCCACACGATGTGGAAGTCGACCATCGCGATGGGCTGGCGGCGCTCATGGCGTTCGTCGCTGTTTATGTCGAGACGGCAAAGGAAAGCGAGCCGATCACCTGGAGCGGCCTGCAGGAACCGCCGGTCGCAAACACAGTGGCGGCGTTGTGGAAGCGCGCCGAACAGGTGATGGTGTCGTCTTGCCGTATTCCCAATATCGGCGGCGAGGACAAGACCTACATCCGGCGGTTTTGCGAGGCCGGGCCGCGCTCCGCGATGCAAACGATCCTCGGCAGGCCGCCGATCTGCCCCGTGGACTGTCTGAGAACGCCGCGAACCGCGTCCCGCTATTAACAAGCAGAACCGGCGTGGGCGCGGCTTTAGATGTCCGAGCGGGATAACGGGCGCGGCTGGACCGCCGCGCGCCGTTTCAGGACGCTTGTTCCGTCAATAAGCGTGATGCGATTGGCAACCACAGCCGACGTAGCGCGTGACGGTTCTGGTGTCGAATGTGACCTTTTCCCGATTCCATACAGTTTTGGTGTCGGTCACGTAGTACGGGACCGGCACTTTATGAATGGTAACGTGAACGATCTCGTGAACATGCTTGATCGGCGTCACGTCAGTGACAATCAGGGTTGTGTGACGAACCGGTACCTTCTCGTCGACGTCCTTGTGGTGGTGGATGTAGACGTTCTTTTCCACGACCCTGTGTTTGTGTATGATTCTGATGGTGGGCTTGCACGCCCCACAGTCCTCGCCGGCGCTGGCGCTGGTTGGGGAGCCGAAGAGCACCCATCCTGCGGTCAATGCCGCCAATAATGTAGTTGCAGATTTTAGCATCATTCGCTCCGTTGCCCTCATCGCCGCACAACTGACGATAGATATACTTAAGTATGTTGGCCAGCCAAGGAGCCGGGTTCCTTAATTCATGGTTAATTGTGGATTCTCTATCGCGCACGCTATGATCGAGTGGCAGACGCAGGTCCGAGGCACCTTACGGGGGATGGCTCGTCCGCCTCACATCTCATGCCGCGGGTCGAACGACTTTTCGCCGCGCCATTTCTTCATCAGCGTTTCGAGCTCGGCGTCGCCGCCCTCGGGCAACATGATGCGGACGGTGGCCAACAGATCGCCGTGGCCGCCTTTCATGGGAAAGCCCTTGCCGCGCAGCCGGAACGTGCGCCCGCTGTTGGTCCAGGGCGGGATCGTCAGCTCGACGTGACCTTCGAGCGTCGGGGCGCGCACCTTGCCGCCGAGCACCGCCTCGTACAGCGTAATCGGCAGGTCGAGTTTGACGTCGTTGCCGTCGAGCGTGAAAAACGGATGCGGCAGGATCTGCACCGTGATCAGCACGTCGCCGGCGCTGCTTTGGCCGGCCATGCCTTGGCCGCGCAGCCGGACCTGCTGGCCGCTCAAAATGCCGGCGGGGATTTTCACGTCGAGGTCCTTGCCGGTCGGCAGCCGCAGCCTTCTCGTGACGCCGCGCGCCGCCTCCGGCAGCGTCACGCTCATGTCGGCATGGACGTCAGCGCCGGGCGCGCCGAAATCCTCGGCCTCGAACTGTGCGCGGCCGCGACGGCCGGCGCCGCCGCCGCGGCCGAACGCCTCGCGCAAAATGTCTTCGAAGCCGCCAAAACCGCCGCCGCCCCCGCCACTGCGGCCGCGCGTAGAGCGGGTAAAGCCTTCCGGCCCGAAGTTGAAACTTTCGAAATGCGCATCATCGCCGCCGCCGCCGAAACCGCCGCGCGGGCCGCCGCCGGCGCCCGCCCCAAAGCCCTCAAAACCCTGGAAGCGCGGCTTGCCCTCGGCGTCGATCTCGCCGCGGTCGAAGGCCTTGCGCTTGTCCTCGTCGCCGATGATTTCGTGCGCGGCGTTCAACTCGGCAAAGCGCGACGCCGCCTTCGGATCGTTCTTGTTGGCGTCGGGATGCAGTTTCTTCGCGAGCTTCCGGTAGGCGCTCTTGATCTCCGCTGCACTCGCTTTGCGACTGACGCCCAGGACCTCATAGGGGTCGCGCATCCCGAAGGGACTCCGCTGTTCGCTTGTCGGGCCGGCCCCCGCCTGCCCACTGACTGGTATTGGCGCTCAATGTGGGCGCAAAGGGGCCGCTGCGCAATGCGCGGGCTCGTGCAGCGACGCCGTCGCAGCTCGCAAATCAGCCCGATTTCAGCGGCTTGAGGCTCTTGACCTCCCAGTCGCCGCGGGCGGTACGGCAGGCCGAACCCTGCAGCCAGGCTGGTGACCCTGCGTGCACAAAGCTTGCCAGGAAATCGCGGCAGGGCAGGCCGTCTTCCTCGTGCGTGGCGGCAAGCGGCGTGATGTTGCCGCCGACCCCGGTATCGGGATTGCGCCAGGGCACGCTGTTGCCCTTGGTGTCGCGCGCCAAGGCTTCCGCGGCGGCGGCGCGCGCGTAAGCCAGGTCGATCGGCGACGGCTCTGCGGCGGCCGCGTCATGGGCGCTGTCTGCCGCCGTTGAATGCGTGATCGAGCCGGTCTGCTCCACGTCGGCATCCGGCTTTGAGAACATCGAGTCGAGTTGGTAGGAGCAGCCGCCGCAGGCCAGCGCGACAATCATCGCCGCCGCGGCGCGCCGTGGCGCAGATAGGCGCGGCGTCGCGGTTCCACTATATACAGAGCGGCGGGCCCGCGGATCGCCCCGCATGAGCACTTGCGGCACTCCGATGAACGACACGGCGTCCATTGAGCACCCGACTTGGTTAACGGGCGGTGACTTCACCGAAGCTACCGAGCCGTGGCGCCTGTTCGGTGCCTGGTTCGTGGAGGCCAAGGGCGCCGAGCCGGTCAACCCTGACGCCATGGCGGTCGCCACTGTCGACGGCTCCGGGATGCCCAATGTGCGGATGGTGCTGCTCAAGGGCTTCGACGAGCGCGGCTTTGTGTTCTACACCAATCTCGGCAGCGTGAAGGCCGCCGAGCTCGAGGGCGTGCCGAAGGCGGCGCTGACGTTTTACTGGAAGGCCTTGCAGCGCCAAGTGCGCGCGCGCGGCGCCGTCGAGCCGGTCGCGGC
>JASHWN010000057.1 GCA_030044035.1 Xanthobacteraceae bacterium | reverse complement strand
TTGCTGGCGCGCAACGCGCCGAGAAAAGCATGGGTGACGTTGAACACGCCGTCGAGGTTGATCGCCATGATGTCCTGCCAGTCCTTGATCACGGCATCGGCGTCGCCGGCAAAAGGGTTGCGGCGGTTGATGCCGGCGTTGTTGACCAGGATCGACACCGCGCCAAGTTCGCCGGCGATCTTGGCAGCGACGTTGCGGCAGGCTTCAGCGTCGGTGACGTCCAGCGTGAAATCTCGCGCCTTGCCGCCGGCGGCGCGGATGTCGGTCGCCGTCTTGGCGGCCGTTCCGCCGTTGATGTCGAGCACGGCGACCGTGGCGGCCTCGCGCGCAAAGCCAAGCGCGATCGCGCGGCCGATCCCCGAGCCGGCGCCGGTCACGACGGCGATGTGATTTTCAAGAAGGCCGGGCATGTGTCGTTTCCTCGCTTTGGATGACCCCGCGTGTCATACTGACGATACTCGAAGTCTGGCTGGCGCAAAGCAGATTCAAGCGAGGTTTTCGCATGCGTCTTAAGGACAAGATCGCCATCGTGGTGGGCGCCGGTCAATCGCCGGGCACGGGCTTGGGCAACGGCCGCGCCACGGTTTTGCGGTTCGCTCAGGAAGGCGCCAAGGTGCTGGCGGTCGACAATAATCTTGCCTCGGCCGACGAAACGGTCGCCATGGCGCGACAATCGGCTGGCGAATGCGTCGCGTTTGCAGCCGACGTCGCCAACGAGACGACGCTTGCCGCGATGGTCGAGGCGGCCCGGCGGCGTTGGGGTCGGGTCGACATCCTCCACTACAATGTCGGCGTGAGCATCGCCGGCGGCGACGCCCCGCTCGACGATATTACCGAGGCTGCCTTCGACCGGATCGCCACCATCAACCTGCGCGGCGCGATCATGGCCTGCAAGCATGTCCTGCCGCTGATGCGCGCGCAGCGGGCGGGCGCCATCATCACCATCTCGTCGGTCGCCGCCTGGGAGCAGTACCCAAATGTGGCCTACAAGGCGACCAAGGCTGGAATGATCGCCTTCACCCAGCAGGTCGCCGTGCAGAATGCCGGATTCGGTGTGCGCGCCAATGTGATTTTGCCCGGCTTAATTGACACGCCAATGGCGGTGGATACGCGCGCGCGGGTCAGCGGCAAGAGCCGGGCCGAGGTGGCGGCCTCCCGCGATGCGCGCGTGCCGCTGCGCCAGAGGATGGGCACGGCCTGGGATGTCGCGAACGCCGCCCTGTTTCTAGCTTCCGACGAGGCAAATTTTATTACCGGCGTTGCACTTCCGGTCGATGGCGGCGCCCTCGTGAACATCAATTGAGCCGAAGCTTTCGCAACCCTGAATAAGACCATTAACCGCGGATGGCCGGGGCGACCTCGGTCGCAAACAGCTCGATGACGCGCGCCACGTTGGCGAACGGCATGCCGCCGATGTCGATCTGCGCGAGAAAGCGCTGATGACCGAACAGCTCGCGTTCGTAGAGGATTTTATCGATGATCTGTTGCGGGCTGCCGACAAAGATCGGGCCGCGCCCACTCGCGCGCGCGTCATAATCGGCCCGCGTTATCGGTTGCGCGCGATATTGCGAGGGCGTGTGCGTGAGGAAATAGGCGGCATAGTACGGATAGAACTCGTCGAGCGCAGCTTGCGAGTTTTCGCGGATGTACATGTGGGTCGCCACACTGACTTTCAGGTCCGCGGCACGGTGTCCGGATTGCTGCCCGGCACGACGGTAAAGCTCGACCATCGGCTTAAGCTTTGCCGGCGGCAGACTGATATTGGCGAGCGCCAACGGCAATCCCAATGCACCGGCGCGTTCGACGCTGCTCGGCGTGCCGCCGCTGCCGATCCAGACCGGCAGACGGCTTTGCGCCGGGCGCGGCGGTATCGGGGCATCGTGCAGCGCGGGCCGAAAGCGGCCCTGCCAAGTGACGCGCTCCGCGCTGTTGAGCTTGAGTAAGAGCTCGAGTTTTTCCTCGAACAGCTCATCGTAGTCGGCGAGTTCGTAACCGAACAGCGGAAAGGATTCGGTGAATATGCCGCGGCCGGCGATAATCTCGGCGCGTCCGCCGGAGATCAGATCGACGGTGGCAAAATCCTCGAATACCGTCACCGGATCGGCCGTGCTCAGGATGGTGACGGCGCTGGCCAGGCGGATGCGTTGCGTTAGCGCCGCGACGGCGGACAACACCACGGCCGTGGCGGAGACCGCCATGTCCAGCCGATGATGTTCGCCAACCGCAAAAACGTCGAGGCCCGACGTGTCGGCAAGCTTGGCTGCGGCGAGTATCTCCGTCATTCGTTGCTGGGCGCTGATGGTCTTGCCGGTCCGCGCGTCCGGCGTGAGATCGCCGAACGTGTAAAGCCCCAACTCGAACGCCTCGGCCATCGGGCCGTTCTCCTTTTGGCAGTATTGCGCTAAAATGATCGGCGCTGGCGAGATCGTACCACGCTTCAATCATGCCCCGTTGCCCAGCCATGCGCTTATCGCGCGGCGACTGGCAGCGGCCAGACGGGAGGTCAGGCCATGAAGCTTTACATGCATCCGGTTTCCACTGCTTGCCGTCCGGTGCGGCTGCTCATCGCCGAGAACGGCATCACGTGCGATGAGGAAACGGTCGATTTATTCACCGGTGCCCATTACCAGGAGCCATACGCCTCGCTCAATCCCAACCGCATGGTGCCGATGCTCGAGGATGGCGATTTCCGCCTCACTGAAGGCTCGGCCATCCTGAAATACCTGGCGGACAAATACGACTTGCCGGCCTACCCGAAAGACTTAAAGAAGCGCGCCCAAGTCAACGAGATGATGGATTGGCTCAATACCCAATTCTATCGCGATTTCGGCTATGGGCTCGTTTACCCGCAACTGTTTCCGCATCACAAGCGCCGCAGCGATGAGGCGCATGCCGGCGCCGTCGCTTGGGGACAGCAGGGCGCCAAGAATTGGCTGCAGATCCTCAACGATTACTGGATCGGGCCGAACAAGCAGTATCTGTGCGGCAACGACATTACGATTGCCGACTATTTCGGCGCCGGCCTGGTGTCGATCGGCGAACTGATCGACTGCGACTTTTCGGCTTATCCCAACGTCAAGCGTTGGCTCGGCAACGTGAAGAAGCTCAAGTCCTGGAACGAGGTCAACGAGGTGTTCAACGGCTTTACCGCAGCCAACAAGGGCAAGGAATTTGTGCGCGTATAGCTCCGCCGCACGGAGCGGTGCCATCCTGCCCTAGCGCGGGCGCGCCACGTAGAGCACCGAATTGTCGGCGATGCCGGCGCGGCGAAACGTTTCGGCG
>JASHWN010000467.1 GCA_030044035.1 Xanthobacteraceae bacterium | reverse complement strand
CCAAGAATTTCATCCCGGCGAGATCAAGATCGCACGCGGCGACACTATACTGATCGTCAACGACGACGGCGACCTGCTGCACCATGCCTACGTGGATTCGCCGAAGTTCTCATTCGATTCGGGTGATCAGCAGCCCGGCAGCGTCACTCCCGTCACGTTTCCGGTGCGCGGCGATTTCAACGTGCTGTGTGCCATTCACCCGAAAATGCTGCTCGTGGTGCACGTCCAGTAGCGCGGCGCTACAGGACGCTCGTACCGTACAGCGCCATGTGGGCGAAATAGTAGGCGCCGAGAAACAGCACCAGCGACGAAGCGTAGGCGAACGGGATCAGCCAGGAACGCCGCCAGGTCACCGCTGCGCGTCCGTCGTCGGCGATGATCGCGAACAGCGCCACAATGATGAGCGAGTGGCCGATCATGTCGATTTTGCCGAACGGGAAGCACGCGCTTATGAACATCGCCGCCAGCATGATCGCTCCGATCCGGCGCACCAGCGGCGTCCAGATCAAGGAAAACGCCAGGGCGAACTCGACCGCACCGGCGGCGCGCATGTAAAAGTCCGGTGTGAAGCCGAGCGACATGGTCGGATGCACGATGAAAAGCGGATACGACCAGTCCGGATAAGCCCATTTCTCGACTGACGCCCACATCAATGTGATCCCTGCGGTCCAGCGCAGGATGTCGATCGGGCGCGCGCCATACAACGACTTGGTCTGCAAGCCGGTCAGGGCAAGAAACGTGGCGAAGCCGAGGAACACCGGATAGTCGAGGAGATGGAACAGACCATAGTTGTAAATCGCGATGCCATAGAGCACGAACACGCCGAGCGCCGAGAGCGGCATGGTACGGCGCGACAGCATGCCGGCAGCGATGCCGAGCTGGATGAGGCCGACAAAAGTCGAATCGGTCTTTAGCTCCGGTGTCAGCAGGATGCCGCCGATCGCCCAGATGGCGATGAAGAAGGCGGCGCAGGCGGCGCGCGCAATGATCTCGACGTTGTTTCGTATCCAAGCAGTGGCGAGATCGAGCGCCCGCAACATTGCCATGCCGACCGGCGTGCCTTCGAAGAGGCCGCCGGTCATCAGCGCCAGGGTGGAAAGCCCGGTGAGCAGTTCGAAATCGGGACAGAGGACGTTTTCCAGCCCCACCGGCTGCCCGGCCACGTCATAGGCGCAAAACCACTTGACATGGGCGCTCGCCGATTGGGCGAGCAACGCATTAACGAACAGCGCGAGCGGAACTGCGGCGGCAAACCGCATCCGCTTGGCCAGCCGGTGCATACCCGGGCCTCCTCGCGTCACAAGTTCACAAGCCAGTTGCGTCGCCCAGTACAGCTCCCTGGCCCAGTTCATCTTTTCTTTACCACAGGCGTTAGGAGTTCCGCAACCTTTGGTAAAGTCTTGGTTAATATCTGCCTTAAGGTGGCCCAATCTATACAATTTTAAGGAAAGCCATCAGCCATCCGCAAGCTGTCGTAGCTAAACGTACCGGCGCGCCGTGACTGCGGCGTGACGAACCTTGGAGGCCGCGATGCTCGGTGCTGCAGGCGTGCTCGGCGTGATGGCCGGGATGGCCAGCGCGTTTTTGGCGAGATGGTTGCCTGCCCGCGCGGAAGCGGTCCAGACCGCCGCCGGCATCATGCTGCTGGCCGGCTTCGCGCTCGTCGGCTGGGCGCTGCCCGTGATGATGTGAGCGCCGCAATCGCGACCAGCGTCAGCGCGGCAGATTTGGTATCGCGACCGCCTTACCTCGCTCGGTGAGCGTCTGCAGAAAGGCGATGAGGTCGGCCTTTTCGTCGGCACTCAGCCCAAGCGGCTCAATGTTCGGATCGCGGCTCGGACGCGCAATGCCGCCGCGGTCGTAAAGGTCGATCACGGCCTCCAGCGTCGGCACCGATCCGTCGTGCATGTAGGGCGCGCGGCGCGCCACGTCGCGCAACGTCGGCGTCTTGAACGCATACCGCAGGGCTATTGAATTCGGAAACAGCTGGCCGCGGCCGATGTCGTTGCCGCGGGCAGTGCCAATGTCATGAAACGACGTGTCGGTGAAAGCCCAGCCGCTGTGGCAGACGGCGCAATGCGCCTTGCCGTTGAACAAGGCGAAGCCGCGCTTGGCGGCGGCGCTGATCGCCGTCTCGTTGCCGTTGATCCAGCGGTCGAACGGCGCTTGACCGGAGACAATCGATCGCTCGAAGGTGGCGAGCGCCATCTCGACCTCGCGCTCGGTGACCGCGCCAGCGCCGAACGCGGCATGAAACGCATCGACGTAGCCCGGAATGGCGTCAAGGCGATCGATCATTTTGTCTTTGGCAAGGTCCATGTTGTTCGTCGCGGTGATCGGCCCCATGGCGACGGACTCCAAGTCGCGGAAGTGGCCGTCCCAGCCGAGCCTCGGCGTCCACGCCACGTCGAGCAAGGTTGGCGTCCGCAACGCCAGCACTTCTTGCTTCTCACCGATGGCGCGACGCCGGCCGTCGGCCCACGACAGGCCGGGATCGTGGCAGCTGGAGCATGAGCGGACTTGCGCACCGGACAGAATCGGATCGAAGAACAGCATGCGGCCGAGCGCGAGCTTGGCCGGCGAGTAGGGATCGTCCTTCGGGAACGGTATGACGTGGGGCCGTGCGTACTTGCTGTGCCAGCTCTTCGGTCCGGTCTTCGGCACAATCTCCTGCCAAGGGCTCGGCATCAGTTCGGCGGCCGGGGCGGTGCCGACGATCGACCCGGCGGCGCCGAGGAGGAGCAGGAGCGCGGCGAGGGACCAGGCAGCCTTGCGGCCTAGACCAGGCGGGTGAGGCAAGGTCGTCATGCCGGTATTAAGTCGATCACTAGCGTTGACATCGCGTTAAGCGTCGCCGCCCGCCGCGTGCGTATATTTAACGCCTTACTTTCGGTTGTGTCGCAAAGCTGACACGCGGCGAGCAGAGCAGAGGCGGACCGCCGCTTCCGAACGGGTCCGCAGCGGCGGTCGATCCGCGCTACGGGCGCGTTTGTAACACCCTGCGCGTTTGCTAAGTTGCCGAGCCTTAAGGCGAGCGGCTGGACGTGCCCTCAAAGGCAGCGGCACACGCATGGTGGCTTCGCCAATTTTCGACGGGAGGACGGTATGAGCGGCAGCGATGGCAATGACATACGCAACGGTGGGGGCAGCAGCGTGGACCGGCGCACCCTGGTGAAAGCCGGCTTGGGCGCGCTCGCCGCTCCGGCGGTGCTGCGCATCATCCCGGCCAACGCTCAATCGAAAACCATAAAGGTCGGCCATGTCAGCCCAAAACCGGCCCGCTTGCCGGCTTTGGCGAGGCCGACGGCTTCATCATCGATCAGGTGAACAAGATCCTGAAGCCCGGATTGAAGGTCGCCGGCAAGACCTATCCGGTCGAGATCATCACCAAAGACAGTCAGTCGACCAGCACCCGGGCGTCCGAGGTCGCCTCCGAACTGATCCTGCGCGATAAGGTCGATCTCATTCTGGCGTCATCCGCACCCGACACCACCAACCCCGGTCGCCGACCAGGCCGAAGTCAACGAGGTGCCGTGCGTCACCACCAATTGCCCGTGGCAGCCCTACTTCTTCGGCCGCAACGGCAACCCGGCAAAGGGCTTCAGCTGGACCTATCACTTCTTCTGGGGCCTCGAAGACGTCATCGCCTCCTATTTACCGATGTGGGACGCCGCGCCGACCAACAAGATCGTCGGCGGCCTGTTTCCCAACGATGCCGACGGCAATGCCTGGGGCGATCCGCAGCGCGGCCTGCCGCCGGCGCTGATCAAGGCCGGCTACCAGCTGCACGATCCCGGCCGCTATCAGGTGATGAACAACGATTTCACCTCGCAGATTTCCGCGTTCAAGAGCGCCGGCGCCGACATCGTGGTCGGCAACATGATACCCCCGGACTTCGCCACGTTCTGGTCGCAGGCGGCGCAGCAGGGCTTTCACCCCAAGGTCGTCACCATCGGCAAGGCGCTGCTGTTTCCCTCGGTGGTCAATTCGCTGGGCGCCCGCGGCAACGGGCTCACCAGCGAAATCTGGTGGACGCCTACGTTCCCGTTCAAATCCGGCCTCACCGGACAGAGCGCTAAGCAACTCACCGACGCCTATACGAGCGCGACCAAGCGGCCGTGGACGCAGCCGATCGGCTACCAGCACGCGCTGTTCGAGGTGGCGATCGACATCCTCAAGCGCACCAAGAGCATCGATCCGAAGGCGATCCTCGATGCCATCGTCGCCACCGATTATCATTCGATGGTCGGTCCGGTGCGCTGGACCGGTCAGCCGGTGAAGAACGTGACCAAGACGCCACTCGTCGCCGGGCAATGGCAGCGCAAGGCCGGCGCCTTCGATCTCGTCATCACTGAAAACAAATCCGCGCCGGAAATTCCGGTCGGCGGCAAGCTGGAATTGCTGTCGTAGATCGTCATTGCGAGCGCAGCGAAGCAATCCAGAGGCCCCCTCCCTAACCCTCCCCCGCAAGCGGGGGAGGGAAGGGTGGGGGATTGCTTCGTCGCTGTGTACCGCGACATTGAAAACGTTGTGAAATTGGCCTTGTTCCACACGGGAGTCCCACACATTTTTCGTCTGTTTTGACCGTCCACGCTGGCCTCTTGTGGCCCGGTCCTAGCTGTTGACGCGCTCACCGACCATGGTAGTTTCCCGCCGCCTTTGCGCAACCTTCGGGCGCGGGCACGGGCCGGGGTAATACGCCGATCATCCCGTGTGACCGCATTTTGCCCTTGGTGGCCTTCTCTTCCGCACGTCTCGGCCAAGCGTGCAACGGAAGAGGCATGCCATGGGCACCCTTGAACCGATTGCATTGTCACCGCGCGAAGCTGCCGCGTATCTCGCCGTCAGCAAGCGCACTCTGTCGCGTCTCATTCACGCAAAGAAGATCGCAGCTCGCAAGGCCGGCGTTCGCACGCTGGTCGATGTGGCATCGCTGAAAGCGTACTACGAGTCGTTGCCGCTCAAGACGGATCATTCGCCTATCGCGTTCGTCCATCCGGTCACTGGCAGGCGTCACAGGGCACGCCAAGGAAGCCA
>JASHWN010000466.1 GCA_030044035.1 Xanthobacteraceae bacterium | reverse complement strand
CATCCGAAGACCAAGCGCCGTTTCGTGGTGCAGAGCATCGAGGGCGGCGGCTGGGGCGGCCGGCCCAGCGAGGACGGCGAATCGGCGACGGTGTCGGTCTGCCAGGGCGACGTGCGCAACGCCTCGATCGAAGGCATCGAGCTGAAATGCCCGGTCGTCATCGAACGCCGCGCGCTGCGCACCGACTCGGGCGGCGCCGGCAAGCATCGCGGCGGGCTCGGCCTCGACACCTGCGTGCGCAATCTGGTCGATGGCCGCTGGAATTTCGATCATCCGCGGCGCGAGCAGTGTCCGCCCTGGGGCTTATGGGGCGGCACGCCGGGCAGCCATGGCGACTTTCTGCTGCGGCTGCCGGGCGAAAACGATTTCCGCTCCATGGAAGCGCCGCACTATCCGGTGCCGGTCGATGCCGAGGTGATCGTGCGCACCGGCGGTGGCGGCGGCTGGGGCAACCCGCTCGATCGCGACGCCGCGGCGGTGCGCAACGACGTAATCGAGCAACTGGTCTCGCGCCGCGTCGCCGCGGAAACCTATGGCGTCGTGCTCAGGGACGATTTGACGCTTGACGAGGCGGCGACTGGAGAGCGGCGAAATGCGCTAAGATCGGCGGCCAAGAGGGGAAGCGGCGCGGCCGGGCGGCCTTAAAGCCTGAAGTCTCGGCGGGAGGATGCGCAGGTGAACCGCACAAGGTGCTTCGTTGCGGCGGCGCTGACTTTTGCGTTCGCCCTATCGCCGGTCCACGCCGCCGAAACATTGCGCGTCGGCAAGGCGGTGCCGCAGGCGTTCTCGTTCGTGCCGCTCGACATCGGCATGCGTAAGGGTTTTTTCCGGCAAAATGGCCTCGACATCGACGAGGTCGCGTTCGCGGGCGACGCCAAGATGCAGCAGGCCATGGCGGCCGACAGCCTTGACATCGGCATCGGCTCGGGGCCGGCGATGGCCTTCATCGCCAAGGGCGCGCCGGTCAAGGCGGTCGCCGCCATGGCGGGGCGGCCGCTCCTCCTCACGCTTGCGGTACGGCCGGACGGGCCGAAAACCGTCGCCGAGCTGCAAGGCAAGAAGGTCGGCGTCTCCACCGCCGGGTCGCTGACCTATTGGCTGGTCAGCGAAACTTCGCGCCAGCAGGGCTGGGGTCCGAACGGCATCGTCATCGCGCCGATGGGCGCCATGGCGGGGCAGATCGCCGCGCTCGAACGCGGCGACATCGACGGCGTGGTGATGGACATCACCACGGTGCTCGAGCTGCAGGAGAAGGGTAAGGTGCGCGTCCTCATCCGCTTCGGCAACATTGCCAAGGATTTTCATGTCCATGTCATCTACGCGACCAACAAGGTGATCGCCGCCAAGCCGGCCGCGCTGCGCGGTTTTCTCAAAGGCTGGTTTGACACCATCGCCTTCATGCGCGCCAATCGCGCCGAAACAGTCGCCATCGGCATGGACGTGCTGCACACCGACGCCGCCATCATGAACGCCACCTACGACGAATTGATGCCGATGTTTTCCGACGACGGCCGCTTCAATGGCAAGGCGCTCGATATGCTGGCCCAATCCTGGGTCGATCTGAAAATGCTGCCGCAGGTGCCGGACTTGAAGACGCTTTACACCGAAGCCTTTTTGCCGGCACCGATCCGCTGAGACGCATGCCGCGATGAGCACCGGCGAAGTCGCAATCCGCATCAAGAGCGTCGGCCACCACTTCGGCGAAGACGGCGAGGCGCGCCATGTCCGCGCGCTCGCCGACACCTCGCTCGACATCGTGCGCGGCGAGCTACTGTGTCTGATCGGGCCGAGCGGTTGCGGCAAGAGCACCTTGCTCAACGTCATCGGCGGATTGCTGGCGCCGACCAGCGGCACCGTCGAGGTCGCCGGCAAACCGGTGCACGGCCCGATGCCGCACGACATCGCTTACATTTTCCAGGAGAACGCGCTGTTTCCCTGGAACACCGTCGACGAGAATGTCCGCCTCGGCATGCTGTTCCAGGGCGTGCCGAAATCCGCGCACGCCGCGCGCGCGCAAAAATCGCTGGAAGCGGTCGGCCTCGCCGAGTTCGCCGACCATTATCCGGCGCAGCTCTCCGGCGGCATGCGCCAGCGCGCGGCGCTCGCTCGGGCGCTGTCGCTGCAGACCGACATCCTGTTGATGGACGAGCCGTTCGGCGCGCTCGACGAGCAGACCCGCATGATCCTCGGCGAGGACTTGTCGGTGCTGTTGGCGCGCACCGAGAAGACCATCGTGTTCGTCACCCATAGCCTCGGCGAGGCGGTGTTCCTGGCCGACCGCGTCGCCGTGTTCTCGGCGCGGCCCGGCACGGTGAAGAAGATCATCCGCATCGACGAGCCGCATCCGCGCCGTCCGGACTTTGTCACGTCGGAAAAGTTCACCGTGCTGCGCAACGAACTCTACGGGCTGCTGCACGACGAGATCCGCAAAGCGGTGGGGTCGGAGGCGCCGCGTGGACGGCGCGGCGCCAACGGCGGAGCGATATGATGTCGCGGCGCCGCGACAGGACGCAGCAGCTCGCCAGCCGCTTGGTGCAGATCGGCTTTCTGCTCGCGCTGCTGGCGCTGTGGTACGCGGCGACCAATTTTTGGGGCGTCAATCACCTGCTGCTGCCGAATCCGGCGGCGGTGTTTCATCAATTGGGCGACGTCCTCAAAAGCGGCCAGTTTCTGCCCGACCTGCGCGTCACC
Organism: Xanthobacteraceae bacterium; assembly: GCA_030044035.1. Taxonomy (GTDB): domain Bacteria; phylum Pseudomonadota; class Alphaproteobacteria; order Rhizobiales; family Xanthobacteraceae; genus BOG-931. Next base: position 167 of record JASHWN010000466.1, on the reverse strand, counting down.
GCGACCGAGTTCGTCGCCGCCTTTCTGCTGGCAACGGCCAGCGGCACGCTGGTCGGTTTCTTCGTCAGCCGCTCGCCGTACTGGATCCGCGTGTTCGAGCCGCTGTTCGCCGGCATCAACTCGATTCCGATCATTCTGTTGCTGCCGCTTTACGTGCTGTTCTTCGG
>JASHWN010000465.1 GCA_030044035.1 Xanthobacteraceae bacterium | reverse complement strand
GTCGCGCGCTCGCCGAGGCCTCATGCAGCGAGGTCAGAGGATTCTGCACGCTGGTGCAATTGACGCCCTTTTGCTGCAAGCGGGCGATAACCTTCGACCAGCAGGAGCCGTCGGCAAACAGTCCGTGGACGAAGACGACATTTTTGGTCTTCGGCGCCGTCTGGGCGCTGGCGACGCGGTTCAGCGCTGGAGTCGCGACGACAGCGGCAGCGGCGACAATCAATGCCCGACGGTTCATTGCCAGTCTCCCATTGGACCATGGACGATTTTGCGGCGCTCCGGAGGGGCAAGCTTTTCGACGCAGCGGGACTCCGGGAGCCGCACTGTCTCGTCAGCCGCCGGTCGCGGCGAGCACTGCTTCCTTGATTTTGGCCTCGGCAAAATTGCCGATCCTCTCGAGATCGATGTGCGGAAGGTTGGGCAGTTCGTCGGCCGCAACCACGCAGTCGACAATGGCCGGGCCGTCGGCATCGAGTGCTTTGCGGATGGCGTCGCGCAACTCGCTTGGCTTCTCGGCCTTGAAGCCCACGGCGCCGCAGGCGCGCGCCAGCAGCACATAATCGGGATTGGTGAAGTCAATGGCCGCTTTCCAGGCCGGCAGTCCGATCGCTTCGGCCTCGAGCGTAATCAGTCCGAGCGACGAATTGTCATAAATTACGGCCTTGACCGGCAGCTTATGCTGCACAGCGGTGAGGAACTCGCACATCAGCATGTTGAAACCGCCGTCGCCGCAGAGTGCGATGACTTGACGCGAACGGTCGAGCGCCTGGATGCCGTTGGCCTGACCAAGCGCCGTGCCGACGGCGCCATTGTTGAATGAGCCGATGATCCGCTGTTTGCCGCTCTGGCGGATCCAGTTGCCCGACCACAGCGTGTTGAGCCCGGTGTCGATGACGAACACGGCATCGCGTGCGGCGAGGTCGCTTACCATGCGCGCCACCGCCTGGGGATGAATGCGATCCTTGCTGCGCGCGGGATCGGACTGCTTGTCCTGCATCTCGTTCCATTTTTTGCGCTCGGCCGCGACGCGATCGAAGAAGCTGCGGTCGCTCTTCGGCGCCAGCCGATCGAGCAGGGCTTTGATCGTCGGCCGCACCGAGCCGATGACGCCGAGCTCGGCCGGTGCGCGGCGGCCGATCACGCGCGCCCGCTCATCGACCTGGATGATGACGCCGTTGCGCGGCAGGAATTCCGAATAAGGATAGTCGGTGCCGAGCATCAGAAACAGATCGCAGTCCATGACGGCGTTGTAGTCCGCCTTCGTTCCGATCATGCCGATGCCGCCCATCCAGCGCGGGTCGTCGTAAGGCATGATGTCCTTGCCTTTGACGGAATGGATCAATGGCGCCTTGAGGCGATCGGAAAGCGCGCGCAATTCCTCGGCCGCGCCATGGCATCCAGCACCGCACATGATCACGATGCTCTCGGCTTCGTCGATGTGGCGGCCGATCTCGGCGATATCTGTTTCGCTGGCCGAGATTTCCGGTCGCGGCTTGAGCGTGGCGACGTTGGCAAAGCTGCCGTCGGCCCTTGCGGTGATGACGTCCACTGGCAGCGTCAAATGCGCGACGCCACGGCCGGCATAGGCGGCGGCGATGGCCTGATGAATGACGGCCGGCGCCTGTGCCGGCGAGGAAATGGTCTCGGTATAGAGCGAGACATCACGGAATAGCATGTCGGGATCTGTCGTTTGAAAATAGTCGATGCCCTGCAACTGACGCGGCATCTGTCCGGAGAGCGCAAGAACCGGCGCGTGGTCGCGCGCTGCCTCATAGAGGCCGGCGACGAGATGGGTGCTGCCGGGCCCGGTCGTTCCGCAACAGACGCCGAGCCGACCTGTGAGTTTTGCTTGACCAGCGGCTGCAAGTGCCGCCCCTTCCTCGTGGCGGCCGCCGACCCATTCGATCTTGCTGTGGCGGACACCGTCGCCGATCGGATTGAGCGAGTCGCCAATGAGGCCAAATATGTGCGTAACGCCTACCTGTTCGAGCACCTCTACCAAAGCATGAGCTACTGTGGGTGACATCCGAGCCTCCTGGGCTTTTCAGACTTAGCGGACACACAATACCGCGTCGCTTTCGAGGCAACACATGGAATAATGAAATGTACGGCTGCGCGTGCGCGCCGAGTGATTAAGGCGGAAAGTCGAACGTTACTTTCAAAAAATTGCGCGATTGAAGGAGATATTGGCGCGATAGGGCGTTCTGCTGTGGTGCGCCTGCTTTCCATATGACCGATAAAGCCGTAGGCTCGCAGCGAAGTGAGCGAGAGGTGCCCCCGAGACGTTGCCCAGTCGCGACGGCGTTCGGAGATTGAAATGTCACTGCCGCGCGCTCTGTCGGCTGAAGCTATCGGAAGGTCGCCATGACTTTGGATCCGGTATTGCTGTCGCGGCTGCAATGGGCCTGGGTGATTTCCTGGCACATCCTGCTGCCGGCGTTCACGCTGGGGCTCGCGTCCTACATCGCGGTGCTGGAGGGGCTGCTATTCTTCACCGGCCGCGACATCTGGCTGCGCATTTCGACATTCTGGACGCGCATTTTCGCCGTGTCGTTCGGCATGGGTGTCGTTTCCGGCATCGTCATGCCGTTCCAGTTCGGCACCAATTGGAGCCGCTTCACCGACGCGACGGCCGACGTCATTTCGCCGCTGATGGCCTATGAAGGCCTGATGGCGTTTTTCCTGGAGGCGTCGTTTCTCGGCGTGCTGTTGTTCGGCCGCCGGCTGGTGCCGGCCTGGGCGCATTTCTTCGCCGGCCTGATGGTCGCATTCGGCACGCTGTTGTCGTCGTTCTGGATTCTGGCGACCAATTCATGGATGCAGACGCCGGCAGGCTACAAGCTGATCAATGGCCGGTTCGAGCCGGTCGACTGGCTCGCCATCGTGTTCAGTCCATCGTTTCCCTATCGATGGTTTCACACCGTGAACGGCTTTTTCGTCACCACCGCGTTCGTCGTGATGGGCGTCGGCGCCTGGCTGTTGCGCCGGCAGCGGGCACCGGGCGAGGCGCGCATGATGGTCCGCATGGCGCTCGACCTCTTGATCGTCATCGTGCCGCTGCAGATGGTTCTCGGCGATCAGCACGGCCTCAACACGTTAAAATATCAACCGGCCAAGCTTGCCGCGATCGAGGGCCGTTACGACACCGTCCAACCCGCGCCGCTGACCCTGTTCGGCCTTCCCGATGACGCCGCCGCGACGATGCACGACGCCGTCGAGATTCCCGATCTCGGCAGCCTCGTGCTCACCCATTCCTGGAGAGGTATCATCAAGGGGCTGAAGGAATGGCCGGCCGACCAGCGGCCGCCGGTCGGCCCGCCGTTTTTCTGCTTCCGCATCATGGTCGGCGTCGCCTTCATCATGCTGTTCGTCGTGGCGGCCGGCCAGGTTTTGCGGTGGCGCCGCCAGCTGTGGCAGTCGCCGCGGTTTCTCTGGCTGCTCCAGTACACGGCGCCGCTCGGATTTATCGCGGTGATCTGCGGTTGGATAACGACCGAGGTCGGGCGCCAGCCCTGGACCGTCTACGGGCTCTTTCGCACCGCCGATTCGGTGTCCCCGTCGCTCACCGGAAGCGACGTGGTCATTTCGCTTGTTTGCTATGTGGCGGTGTATTTGGTCATGTATCCGGCCGGCATAGCGGTCATGGCCGCCTTGGTGCGCGGCGGCCCGCAGGCGCCGGAGGTGCCGCTGCGGCATGAGGGCGGGTTGCCGAGCGCGCCGTTCGAAGGCGCCGCCCGCGCCGTCCCCGATTCGCCGCCGCCGTGAGGACGCGATGCCGACCCTCGACTTCGTACCGTTGTGGACTGTGCTGCTGGCGCTGGCGGTGTTCTATTACGTCGTGTTCGACGGTTTCGATCTCGGCGTCGGCATGCTGTACGGCTTCGCCCGGGATCCATCGATGCGCGCCACTATGATGGACTCGGTCGCGCCGGTCTGGGACGGCAACGAGACCTGGCTGGTATTCGGCGGGCTCGGCCTGTTGACCGCGTTTCCGCTCGCCTTCGCCATCATCATCCCGGCGGTCTACTTCCCGATCCTGGTCATGCTGCTCGCCCTGATGTTCCGCGGCGTCGCCTTCGAATTCCGCTTCCGGCACGAGCACCTGCGCCAGTTCTGGGATGGCGCGTTCTGCGGCGGCTCGATCGTTGCCACCATCGCCCAAGGCGTCGTGCTCGGCGCCTTCATTCAGGGTTTTAAGGTCGATGGCCGGCAATTTGGCGGCGGCTCGTTCGACTTCGCGACGCCGTTTGCCTTTGTGGTCGGTCTGGCGCTGCTGGCCGGCTACGGGCTCCTCGGCGCGGGCTGGCTCATCCTCAAGACCGAGGGCGCTTTGCAGGATTGGGCGCGGCGGGCGGGACGGCTGTGCCTGATCGGCGTCTTGGTGGCAATCCTTGTGGTCAGCGTGTGGACGCCGCTCGCCAATGCCGGCATCGCGCAGCGCTGGTTCACCTGGCCCAATATCGCCTTGCTCGCGCCGGTACCCATCATCACTGCGGCGATTGCGGTGCTGGAATGGTATGTGCTGACGCATCGCTACGAGTTGGTGCCGTTTCTCGGCGCCATCGGCCTGTTTATGATGTCGTTCCTCGGCATCGCCATCAGTTTATGGCCGATGATCGTGCCTTATCACTACACGCTGCGAGAGGCCGCCTCGCCGGAGAGCACGCAGGCCTTCCTCTTGGTCGGCACGCTGTTTCTGCTCCCGGTCATTCTCATGTACACCGCGTGGTCATATTGGGTGTTCCGCGGCAAAGTCCGCGGCGACGTCGGCTATCATCCCTGATGCGTTCGTGATAGCACGGCGCGGCCTTCGACAAATCGCGAGAGCCAATGAACTCGATTTTTATTGCCCGCGCCGACGCGAGCGCGATCCCGATCTGGTTCGCGACCGCGCAGACTTATCCTGACATCCGCAAGCTCATCGGTGCCGAGGCTTGCGCCTTTGCCGACGCTGCCGGGTTCGAGCCGAAGCCGGGGCGGCATCTGTTGCTGCCGGGCAAGGATGGCCTCGGCGGCGTTTTGTTCGGGCTGGAAGGCGCCGACGACACCAAGGACCTGTTCCTGCCCGGACGGCTGCCGCAGCATCTGCCCGACGGCGTCTATCGCTTCGCCAATGAGCCGCACGATGCGCGGCTTGCGGCGCTGGCGTTCGCGCTCGGTACCTATGGCTTTACGCGTTATCAGAAGGTAGAGACGCGCAAGCTCGGCCTCGATCTGCCGCAAAGCCTCGACCGCGACGATTTGGCGCGCATCGTCGAAGCCGTCGCGCTGGCGCGCGACCTCATCAACACGCCAGCCAACGACATGGGGCCGGCCGCGCTCGAAGCCGCAGCGCAAGGGCTCGCGGCGCAGCATGGCGCCGCTTTCACAGCGATCATCGGCGGCCAGTTGCTGGCGCAGAATTTTCCGTTGATCCACGCGGTGGGCCGCGCCGGTGCGCAGCCGCCGCGGCTCATCGATATGACGTGGGGCGACGACAAGCATCCGCGCATCACGCTCATTGGCAAGGGCGTGTGCTTCGACACCGGCGGCCTCGACATCAAGCCGGAATCGTCGATGCTCAACATGAAGAAGGACATGGGCGGCGCGGCGACGGCGCTGGCGCTGGCGCACATGATC
>JASHWN010000464.1 GCA_030044035.1 Xanthobacteraceae bacterium | reverse complement strand
ACGATGTCGATGCCGGCAACGTGCACGTACACGTCATGCGGCACTTTCTGGCCGTTCATCTCGGGCCGGAACACCGGGTTCTGAAAGACCATATCCTCCGGCAACACGCCCGCCTTGAGAATCTCGCGCCGGTGATAGACGTCGGCGATGAAGGCGTTGATCGCCTTGACGCGCTGCACCAGGCCGCGATGCAGCGTGTCCCATTCGGATGCCGACAGAATGCGCGGAATGATGTCGAAGGGAATGAGCCGCTCCTGTGCCTCCGCATCGCCATAGACCGCAAAAGTGATGCCGATCCGCCGGAACAGCAATTCGGCCTCGCGCCTGCGGAAATCGAGCACGTCAGGCTTGGTTTCGCCAAGCCAATCCCACAGCGCCGCATAGGCCGGCCGCACGGCCTGCCGCGACTGTCCGCTGCCTTGCATTTCGTCGAACATGCGAGCCCGGCGCACTGAGGCTTTTGGGCTCTGCGTAGCAAGCTTCGCGCCATGCCAAGGCTGCCGGGTGAAGCGGCAGCGCAAAGGCTGCAGAATAAGCTGTTTGCTCATGTTTTAGGCGCCCGCGGCGCGAATTTCGCCATTCATCGGCGGCGCCTGACGCAGTGAGAACTCGCGCATTCTCGGTTCCGATTGTTGCGCCGGCGCCTCTGTCAAAAGCGGCAGTGCCGCCAATGCGGCCGCGGACGCGCCGAGCGGGCCCCTTGCTGAACCCTGCCAGGATCGAACCAGAGATTTCGTGATCAAAAACCGATGCTTGCGATTTTAACCAACGATTGAGGATTGCCGCGCCTCGGTAAAGAAACGTGGTATAGTTTGTTCGTTAGCGGCGGTGGTCACTGAGAGAGTGATTGAGGCCCACTCTCACGGTCTGATTTTCAAAAGCTTCCACGAGCGCTCGCGCAGCCGCTGCGGGCGCTCGACCATTGGCAGCGCGCGATCGCAAGGCGCGACAATTTCAGTCCACTCGGGATCGGCGCAGTGGATCATTCTTTGCTGCCAAGGCATCGAAATTTTTATATGAACTCGCAACAGCTCGGCAGCTTTCTGCACGCCGAAACCGCGCGCTTCAGCAGTCTGCTCAAGCACTCGGGGCGGTGAGACGTCCGCAGTGACAAGCGCCTTTATGAATGGTGATCGGCGGTCATTTTGACCATCCTGCCATCTGATTTCGAGGCGGGGGCATATGGTGTTTCGTCTTTTCAAGGCGGCTTTGTCCTGTGTAATCGCTGATTGAGGCGGTGGAGCAAAGACAACGGAACTTCATTTGCTTAATGGCTAGCGACGCCGAATATCAGCTTGTGACGCTCAAGCGCGCGCTCGGCCGCAACGGTGTGGTATGCCGGCTGCGCGCCGACCAGGACAGCGTGCGCGTCGACGTTTTCTGGTCGCCGCCGCGCGTGCCGCGAAACCTGCGGCCGTTCATGAGCACGATACCGCTGGCGCTGATGCAGGACCTCACGCGCAACGGCTTTGCCTGCGTCAACGATGGTGCCCTGGAGCACCTTGGCAAAGCCGGCATCCTGGTCGCGTCGTTCGCGAGCGACGCGCCTGAGGCCGCGGCCCTGGCGCGCTCGGTCATCAACAATCACGGCCTTGGCAGGTCCGATCACGTGGTCGCATGGCAATCACGTCGTGCCGAGGAGCCTTCGGCCGGTCGATTGTCGTCCCCGACGCAAAGCCTGCCGGAGCGCGCCGCCGGCGACGGCTGGTGAGCCCGGCTGGGATCGAACCAGCGACCTACTGATTAAAAGTCAGTTGCTCTACCACTGAGCTACGGGCCCGCCTACCGGCGCCTCCCTGGTCCGGAGCGCGCCGCCGCAAAACGCGCTCTCCCGTATCAGATCAAGGCAGCGCAAGGCAACGCCGGCGACAGATCATGTGGGTTGCGGCGGGCCGTCCGACCATCGTCGGTACGCAGGACAAGCCGCTGCGGCAGTCGCACGGCTCGCCGTCATTTGCTAATCTCGCCCTGTTTCGGCCGCTTAGCCAGCGAGGACCTTTGCCATGCCCATCGTCAACCGCATCGCCGACCTGCATGCCGAGATCACCGGCTGGCGGCGGCAGATGCATGCTCATCCGGAGCTCGGCTACGACGTGCATCGAACCGCCGCGATGGTGGCCGAAAAGCTCAAAGGCTTCGGCTGCGATGAGGTCGTGCCCGGCATCGGCAAGACCGGCGTGGTCGGCGTCATCCGCGGCCGCAACGGCGACAAGGTGGTCGGCTTGCGCGCCGACATGGACGCGCTGCCGCTCGAGGAAGAGACCGGGCTGCCCTATAAATCGACGGTGCCGGGCAAGATGCACGCCTGCGGCCATGACGGCCACACCGCCATGCTGCTCGGCGCCGCCAAGTATCTCGCGGAGACGCGCAATTTTTCCGGCACCGCCGTGGTGATCTTTCAGCCGGCGGAGGAGGGCGGCGCCGGCGGCGAGGCCATGGTCAAGGACGGGCTGATTTCCCGGTTCGGCATCCAGGAAGTCTACGGCATGCATAACTCGCCGGGCTTGCCGGTCGGCCAGTTTGCCATCCGGCCCGGACCCATCATGGCGTCGGCCGAGCACATCACCATCAAGCTCGAGGGCAAGGGTGGGCATGCGGCACGGCCGCATCTTGCGATCGACACGCTCCTGGTCGGCGCCCAGATCGTCAATCAATTGCAGTCGATCGTCGCGCGCAACGTCGACCCGCTCGATGCCGCGGTGGTGTCGATCTGCATGTTCCAGGCCGGGCATACCGACAACGTCATTCCCCAGCACGCCACGCTGCGCGGCACGGCGCGCGCCTTCAAGAACGAGGTCGGCGAACTCTTACGCAAGCGCATCAACGAGGTGGTCGAAGGCACCGCGCGGCTTTACAACGCGCGCGCCGAGGTCATCTACACGAATGGCTATCCGGTCCTGGTCAATCATGAGGCGCAGACCGCATTCGCCGCCGGCGTGGCGCGCGAGATCGCCGGCAAGGACAAGGTCGACACGCAATTTCCACCGCGTATGGCGGCCGAAGACTTTTCCTTCATGCTCAACGAACGGCCCGGCGCCTTCATCTGGGTCGGCAACGGCGACAGCGCCGGCCTGCATCACCCGGCCTACGATTTCAACGACGAGGCGATCCCAGTCGGCACCTCGTATTGGGTGCGGCTCGCGGAGAGTGCGCTGCGGGGGTGAGGCATCGTCCTGTGCGGAGCGAAATAGAGCTCGCTTTGCGCGCGTGCAAAATTATCGACTGGCGCCATTGACGATGCGCCCTATTGGCCGCCGCGGTTCTGCAGCGCCGCCACGCGCGTGACCGGCGGCGGGTTCCATTTTC
>JASHWN010000463.1 GCA_030044035.1 Xanthobacteraceae bacterium | reverse complement strand
TGGCGCCCGGTGAGTTCGCTCACCTCGACCGGCCCGAGCCGGCGCAGGGCGTCGATCACGTCCTCCACCAGAACTTCGGGCGCCGAGGCACCGGCCGTGATGCCGACGGTGTCGGCGTTGCCGAACCAGCCCGGCTCGACCTCGCTGCCGTCGGCGATCAGATAGCTCGGCGTGCCGTCTTCCTCGCCGATCTCGCGCAGCCGGTTTGAATTCGAGCTGTTCTTGGCGCCCACCACCAGGATAACGTCGACCAGCTTGGCGAGTTCGCGCACGGCGGTCTGGCGGTTCTGGGTGGCGTAGCAGATGTCGCGGGTCTCCGGCCCGACGATGTCGGTGAAGCGGCGATGCAGCGCCGCGATGATGCCGCGGGTGTCGTCCACCGACAGCGTGGTCTGGGTGACGTAGGCGACCGGCGTGCCGGCGGCGATGTCGAGGGTGTCGACGTCGTGCTCGGTCTGCACCAGCGTGACCGGCTCGGCAATCTGGCCCATCGTGCCTTCGACCTCGGGATGGCCGGCATGGCCGATCAGGATCAGGCGGCGGCCCTGGCCGACATAGCGCTTGCCCTGGTTGTGCACCTTGGTGACCAGCGGGCAGGTGGCGTTGAGCACCGGAAGCTGGCGCGACGCCGCCTCCTCCTCGACGCTCTTGGCGACGCCATGGGCGGAAAAGATGGTGACGGCGTTCGGCGGCACCTCGGAAAGATCCTCGACGAAGCGCGCGCCCTTGGCCTTGAGGCTCTCGACCACGTGCTTGTTGTGCACGATCTCGTGGCGCACGTAGACCGGCGGTCCGTATTTCTGCAGCGCCCGCTCGACGATCTCGATGGCGCGCACCACGCCGGCGCAGAAACCGCGAGGCTGGGCCAGTATCACTTTCATCGGCAATGAACCTCCGCGCCGCTTACCCCGTATGGCTGGGGCCCGGCGACCGCTTTGACGTTGCTATATCTCCGATACCTTGGCCATGGCGGCGTGACAATCAAGCCCGCGAATGGTCCTACCATATCGCCGGCTGCCAATTCCCGCTTGATACGGGTCATTGGCTCGGCAAATCCATGGAAAGCGGCAAAATCGGCCCCAATCGCAGCGCCAAGCCGGCCCCGCCGCCCGTTAGGCTTAATCCGCATAGGAATATTTCCCAGCTTCGAAATTGTGACCGCAACGCGCTATGCAGGGCCTCCGGAACGGGGCATTTCGGCCAACCCCCAGCGGCCAAGGATGCAGCGGATGGCACGCGCCTCCATTTCGCCTTTCTCTTGACGCCTCAAACCCCGGCCCGCGCGCCGCCCACGCTTTCCCCGACCCCCTGCCGACGGACCATTTGCAAGCCTCATGAAGACCACCACAGCCTTTGTCGTTCGGGCGATTGCGTTCTGCTGGCGTCATGCCTGGCTGGTCATTGCCGCGGCGCTCGTGCTGGCGCTGGCGTCGTCCTGGTATGCGGCCACGCATTTCAAGATGACGACCAATATGAACCAGCTGATTTCCGGCAATCTGCCGTGGCGCGTCAACGAGGCCGCGCTGGAAAAGGCGTTTCCGCATTTCCAGCTGATCGTCGCCGTCATCGACGCGCCGACGCCCGAACTGGTGACCGCGGCCAGCAACGCGCTGGCGGCGCGCTTGGAACAGCGCAAGGACATGTTCCAGGCGGTGACGCCGATGCCGCCGGGCGGCTCCTACTTCGCGCGCAACGGCCTGTTGTTCCTCGACACCCCGGCGCTGACCAAACAGATGGGCGCGATGACGCAGGGCACGCGTCTCATCCAGGTGCTGGCCGGCGATCCGAGCCTGCGCGGCGTGCTGCAGGGCTTCCAGTTCACGCTGCTCGGCGTGCAGGGCGGCCGCATCACGCTCGATGCCATGAGCGCGCCGATGAACGAGGCGGCCGACACCATCGAGAGGGCGAATGCCGGCCAGCCGACGACGTTCTCCTGGCTCGATCTCATCCAGGGCCATGCATCGAAGCCGAGCGAGCTGTTGCGCTTCATCGACATCCGCGCCGTGCTGGATTATTCGGCGCTGGAGCCGGGTCTGAAGGCGACGAATGCGGTTCGCGACGCCGCCAGGGAGCTCGACCTCGCCGGCAAATATCACGCGCGGCTCCGTCTGACCGGCTCGGTGCCGATGGAGGACGAGGAATTCGCCACCATCAAGGAGAATGCCGGCATCAATGCCACGGTGACCATCGTGGTGGTGCTGTTCATCCTGTGGATGGCGCTGCGCTGGTGGCGCATCATTTTCGCGGTGTTCGTCAATCTCGTGGTCGGGCTCGCGATCACCGCCGCGGTCGGGCTGTTGCTGGTCGGCACGCTCAATCTGATATCGGTGTATTTCGCCGTCTTGTTCGTCGGGCTCGGCGTCGATTTCGGCATTCAGTTCAGCGTGCGCTATCGCGCCGAGCGTCATGAGGTCGATGATCTGCACGCCGCGCTGCTGCACGCCGCCCGGCGCGCCGGCGCGCCGTTGACGCTGGCGGCGCTGGCGACCGCGGCCGGCTTTCTGTCGTTCCTGCCCACCGTCTACAAGGGCGTCTCCGAGCTCGGCCTGATCGCCGGGCTCGGCATGCTGATCGCGTTCGCCACCAGCATCACGCTGTTGCCGGCGCTGCTCAGCCGGCTCGATCCGCCGCCCGAACCAAAGCCGCTCGGCTATGCGGCGCTGGCGCCGGTCGATCGCTTCCTCGAGCGCCACCGCATGCCGATCCTGATCGCCACCGGCCTCCTGGTCGCCGCCGGGCTGCCGCTCTTGCACTGGCTGCGCTTCGACTTCAACCCGATCAACCTGCGCAGCCCGAAAGTGGAATCGGTCGCCACCTATCTCGACCTGACGCGCAATCCCAATTCCGGCAGCAACGATATTCAGGTGCTGGAGCCTTCGCTCGCCGCCGCCGATCAGGTCGCCGTCACACTGCGGGGTCTGCCCGAGATCGCCCGCGCCACCACGCTGTCGAACCTCATTCCGGACCATCAGCAGGAAAAGCTGGCGCTGATCGCGGACGCGGCGAAGACGCT
>JASHWN010000462.1 GCA_030044035.1 Xanthobacteraceae bacterium | reverse complement strand
CGCCCTCACTAACAACCACCAAACATCTATCACGACCGGCGGTGCGGTCGCCAGCCGCTCGCATCCACCTCAACGCGTCGCTTTCACGCGGTCGGCACCACCGCGTGCAGCATGTAGAGAAACAGCGAAACGCCCAAGAGTCCGATCAGTATGGAGAGCGCGACGTCAAACCGCTCGCCCGGGCTTGGCATCGTCTCGTCGGTCTCGATGGCTTTGGCGGTCGCGGCGAAGCGGAAGCCGGCGATGACGATAGTGAAGACGCCAATGGCGACGAAGGCCAAGCCGGCCGCGTTCGCGAACGCCTGATTATGCGGGGTAGTCGCTGGCAGCGTCCCGCGCGGTGCGGCGATGGACAGAAACAGGTCGAACTTTTCGATGACGAAGCCGAAGGCCATCACCGCAATGGCGGTGCGCACCCAGGCCAGAAAGGTTCGCTCGTTGGCGGCGTGGTCGCTGTAGCGCTTGATCATGGGCGGTCCCGGCGATGCTGTCGGCGCATTATTATAGATTATAGCGCACAAGCCGGTTCGGCTCAGCCGCGGCATTGCGTAACCTTGCCGGCCGGCCCATTAGCGGGCAGGTTGCGGCGCAAAGCCGAGCAAGGGCGACCAGGGAGCGAGAAAATGCCGGAACCCGCACGCGAACCGCCGAGCTATGGCCGTTGGTACGTGCTGCTGCTGATCAGCGTGATGTACCTCATCACCTACCTCGACCGCGTCAACATCTCAACCGCGGCGCCGCAAATCAGCAAGGAATTCGGCTTCGACAAGCTCACCATCGGGGTCATCTTCAGCGCCTTCGTGTGGGCCTATGCGCTGTTCCAGGCCCCGGGCGGCTGGCTGAGCGACCGCTTCGGCGTGCGGCCGATGCTGACGGCTATCGTCGCGTACTGGTCGATCATGACGGCGGCGACCGCCGCGGCGTTCGGTGCCGTCTCGTTTTTTGTCGTCCGTTTCCTGTTCGGTGTCGGTGAAGCTGGCGCCTTTCCGGGCGCCACGCGCGCGATGCAGCTATGGTATCCGCAGGCCGAACGCGGCTTGGTCCAGGGCGTCACCCACAGCGCCAGCCGTCTCGGCGCTGCGATCGCGCCGCCGATCGTCGTGCTGATCATGCACGCGTTCGGCTGGCGCGAGGTGTTCTACATCTGCGGCGCCGTTGGATTCCTGTGGTCGGTTTGGTGGTACCTGACCTACCGTAACCTGCCGGAAGAGCACAGCCTGGTGAACCGCGCGGAACTGGAGCGCATCCGCGGCCTCGACGCCAAGGGTGAAATCAATCCGCCGCCGGTCGAACAGAAGATGAGCCTGCCATTAGGTGCTGCGGTCGCCCCGGTCATCATAGTCATAATCGCGGTCCTGGTCGGGGGGGCGATCACGCGTGCCGGCTTGAACGTGGCCGGAACGGTGGCGCTTTCGGTCGGCGTCGCGATCGTGCTCATCGGGGCGGTCTGCTGGTACGTGCAGCGCCGCAATCCGCCATGGGCGACGCTGCTGCGATCGCCCAACATGTGGGCGATCATGTGCGCGTATTTCACCTATGTTTATTGCCTGTGGATCTTCTTGAGCTGGCTGCCGACCTACCTGATCGATTTCCGGCACTTCACGTTGTTGCAGATCGGCGTGTACGCATCGCTGCCGCTGTGGGCCGGCGTGGTCGGCGACACTGTGGGCGGGGTCGCGACCGATTGGCTGGTGAAGACCACGGGCAGCGCCAGGATCGGCCGCCGCGTGGTGGCGATCGTTGGGCTGCTCGGCTGTGCGGTGTGCATCGTGCCAGCGGCGCTGACGGCAAACGCCTACGTGGCCGTTTATGGCCTGACCGCGTCGATGTTCTTCCTGGAATTCACCATCGGGCCGTCGTGGGCAGTGCCCATGGACACTGGCGGCAAGTATTCCGGCTCGGTCTCGGGGATGATGAACATGGCCGGCAATATCGGCGGGGCATTGTCGCCGATCGTGTTCGGGGCGCTGGCGCAAGGCGGCAACTGGGAGGCGCCATTCATCGTCGCGGCGTGTCTTCTGGTGGTCGGTGCGGCCGTATGGGCGTTCTGGCTCGATCCGGACAAGGCTATTCTCAAGGGTTGAGCAGCGCAGCGGCGCGCTAGCGCCACGACAATGGCGCGATCCGCCGATGGTTCTCAACTGCTTAGTGTGCGACCGCTCCCGACTTTCCGAGGCGTTTGATTAACGGCGCGTAAATCGGTGTCCGCTACCAATGGGCCATCGCGTGCCCCATCGGATGCAGAGACACCATGTTCCGGATTCTGTCCTGGCGCCGTCTGTACGCCAAAGGCCAGTTGCTCGATCTGGCGCTCAATAACCTGAGCCAGGGCGTGGTGATGTTCGACGCCGGCGGCCGGCTGATCGTCTGCAACAGGCGCTATCTCGACATGTACGGCCTGTCGCCGCAGGTGGTGAAGCCCGGTGCGACCCTGGTCGAAATCGTCCAGCATCGGTCTACGACCGGTTCACTGCACCGCGATCCGGCGCAGTACTGCGCTGAACTCATGGCCAGCATGGCTTCCGGAAAAGTGGTCAGCTTCGTCAGCGAAACGCCGGACGGACGCGCCATCTCGGTGGTCAACCGCGCGATTCCGGGCGGCGCCTATTGGGTCGGCACCCACGACGACATCACCGAGCGGCGCTCGGCGGAGCGCAAGAACGCGCTGCTTAGCGAGCAGGAAACGCGCCGCGCCGTGGTCGATGAAGCCATCGCCTGGTTCCGGCAAAGCGTCGAAGGCGTGCTGAAGACGGTGGCCGACAGCGTGGCGGCGATGAAATCCACCGCCGCGGCCTTGTCCGCCACCTCGAACCAGACCAGCACGCAGACCACAGGCGCCGTGCACACCTCCAACGAAGCCTTCGGCCGCGTCGACATCGCGTCCACCGCCGCCGAGGAATTGTCCGGATCGATCGCCGAGATCAATCGCCAGCTGTTGCGGGCGAGCGAAGTGGTGCGCGCGGCCGCCGGCGAGGCGCAATCGACCAATGCGGAGATCGCCGGCCTCGCCCAGGCGGCGCAAAAGATCGACGACGTCGTCAAGCTGATCCAGAGCGTGGCCGGACAGACCAATCTGCTGGCGCTCAATGCGACGATCGAGGCGGCGCGGGCGGGAGCCGCCGGCAAGGGCTTTGCCGTGGTCGCCTCCGAAGTCAAGGCGCTCGCGGTGCAGACCGCCAAAGCCACCGAAGTCATCGCGGCTCAGATCGCCGCGGTGCAGTCGTCGACGCAAAGCACGGTGCGCGCCATTGCCAGCATCACCGGCCGCATGCAGGAGATCCAGCAATTCACCGCCGCGATCGCGGCGGCCATCGAGCAGCAGCACGCCGCGACCGGAGAGATTTCGAAGAACGTCGCCGCGGCGGCGTCGGGCACCAAATCGGTGGTGTCGGGACTGGAGCGGGTTTCCACCGGCATTTCCGACATGCGCAATTCCGCCGACACCGTGTTGGCGGCGTCCGATGCGGTCGAGAACGCTGCCGAAAACCTGCGCGGCAGCGTCGACGGCTTTCTGCGCAAGGTCGTCATGTAGGTCAGCTGCGGCGGCAGCCCAAAAGCTACATCGTCTCATTGCCGAAGGTCGCGCGCTCGACGGCGTGCGGCGGCAGCACCAAACGTTCGACGAGCCCGATCAGCGCGAACAGCACCACGCCCAGCAGTGTCAGCGCGACAATGCCGGCAAACAACAGCGCCGTGTCCATGTTGCCGTTGGCGATCAGCAACAGATAGCCGAGGCCGCCCTGGCCGCCGACGAACTCGCCGACCACGGCGCCGACCACCGCGAACGTGATGGAGATTTTCAGGCCGGCGAAAATCGACGGCATCGCATTCGGCAATTGGATCTTGAAGAACGTCGCGATCGGACCGAAGCCCATGGACTGCGCCAGGTAGATCTTCTCGCGCTCCAAGGCGGCGAGGCCCATGGCGGTGTTGATGACGACAGGAAAGAACGCGATCAGGAACGCGATCAGCACTTTGGGCAACAATCCGAAGCCGAACCAGACCAGGAACAGCGGCGCCACCGCGACCTTCGGCACTGCCTGCGAAGAAACCAGCACCGGATAGACGGCGCGGGCAAACGGCCGCCACAGATAGATGGCGAGCGCCAGCGGTACGCCGACGGCGACGCTGAGCGCGAAGCCGAGCAGAATCTCGAACGTGGTGCCGATGCTTTCCTTGATGAGCACCGCGGAGTTGGTGTCCATGGAGCGCAAAATCGCGCTCGGCGC
>JASHWN010000461.1 GCA_030044035.1 Xanthobacteraceae bacterium | reverse complement strand
GGCTGCATCGGCAAGCTCGCCGACGGTGCGCTGGTGAGCTACGCGCTGGCGCCGGCCGCGTTCGAGGAAGATTGCGCGCGGGCAAAAATCATCGTGGCCTATGGCGATCCGCCGCCCGGCTGCGCCGTCATGGTGATCGGGCGCAATGACTGGCGCAGCCGCGGCGCGCTGGCTCTGCGCCGAACTGATAATGGCTTCGTGGTGGATTCGGTGCGGCCGCCATATTTCGACCGCCCCTGGGCGCCAGCACCACCCGCGCCGCGTGCTTCACTCGGCAACGCCGCCGCGCCCGCCAACGCGACGCCGCGGCCCGAGGATGTCGAAGCGGATCAGTGAAATCACTTTCCTCACCCGCGAAGCGGGGGAGGGGGACCATCCGTAGCGAGCAACGCGAGCGAAGGATGGTGGAGGGGGCGCGGGACTTGACGCTTCACCTTGATTGGAAGAATTCGTTGAGGCCCGCGCCCCTTCCACCGCCCTTCGGGCGGTCCCCCTTCCCCGCTTCGCGGGGAAGGATCAGCGATCAATACCGCCGAAACAATCCTACCAGCTTGCCCTGAATGCGCACGCGGTTGGGCGGCAGGATGCGCACCTCGTAAGCGGTGTTGGCCGGCTCGAGCGCGATCGAGGCGCCGCGGCGGCGGAAGCGCTTGAGCGTCGCCTCTTCATCGTCGATCAACGCGACGACGATATCGCCGGTGTCGGCGGCTTCGGTGCGCTTCAATAGCGCGATGTCGCCATCCAGAATGCCGGCCTCGATCATCGAATCGCCGCGCACTTCGAGGGCAAAATGTTCGCCGGTCGAAAGCAGATCGGGCGGCATGTTGATGGTATGGCTGCGGGTCTGGATCGCCTCGATCGGCGTGCCCGCGGCGATGCGGCCCATCACCGGCACGGCCACCGGTCGGCCGCCTTCGTCGTCGGATGCGCTGCGCACGCGGCCCAAATGGCCCTCGATGACGCTCGGCGTAAAGCCGCGCGAGCGGGCCGAGCCGACGCCGTGCGCCACCGATTCGGGCAGCTTGATCACCTCGATGGCGCGCGCCCGGTTGGGCAGCCGGCGAATAAAGCCGCGCTCTTCCAGCGCGGTGATCAGCCGGTGGATGCCGGATTTGGAGCGCAGGTCGAGCGCATCCTTCATCTCGTCGAACGACGGCGGCACGCCCGCTTCCTTCAGGCGCTCGTGGATGAACCGCAACAACTCGGCTTGCTTGCGCGTGAGCATCGGCGCTTCCTCTTCTGGACCCGGGGGACGCTTCGACCTGACCGAGTCGAAACAAATCATGAACGGACACTATCCGTTCCATATGTGTTCCGCAAGCATTTAATTTGAAGTGAAGAAACGCCGGGACGGCGCCAAGGAACTTTTAGGGTTGCGATTTGGCGCCAAACGATACCTCTCGGCGCTTGAAGCGCGAGCAACGATAAAGCTTTGATTCACCTTCTGTTAAGCATTGGACTGCAACTACGCTGCGATGCCCGAATGTTTCCCCGTGTTGCCGTCGGGAGACAGCGATTCGTCACCCGCATGCGTTAGAACGCCCAGTTCTCATAACCGGGGGATGCCATGAAGAAGCTTTTGCTGTCGTCGTTGGCTGGCCTGATTCTCACCAGCGGTTCGGCGCTCGCGGCTGACCTCTACACGCCGCCGCCGGCCTACAAGGCGCCGCCGCCTCCACCGCCTGCCATCAGTTGGACCGGCTGCTACATCGATGGCAGCGGCGGCTACGGCCTGTGGAATCAGAGCCACTTTACGGAAACCGATCCGGGCCTCGTCCAGCTCTCGCCGAACGTCAATAGCGGAGGCGAGGGATGGCTGGCCCGGCTTGGCGGCGGCTGCGACTATCAGACGCCGTTATTCAACGGTCGCGTGGTTATCGGCGCCTTCGCCGATTACGACTTCACCGGCTTCTCGGGCGTATTTCAGGATTCCCTCAACGGTCTGACCGGCACCGAGAAAGAGCGCGACGCGTGGGCGGCCGGCGGCCGGGTCGGCTATCTCGTTACGCCAAACCTGCTCACGTACTTCGACGGCGGCTATACGCAGGCCCGGTTTGATTCGATCGCTTTCTCCGGGACTCCCTTTGCCGTCAGCGCCAACACCTATAATGGTTGGTTCATCGGCGGCGGCACCGAATATGCGCTCTCCGGAATAATTCCGATCAACGGATTGTTCTGGCGCAACGAATATCGCTACGCCGACTATCAAGCCGCCGACGTTGTGGTTCTGCCGGTGGGAACGGGCGCTGCAGAACACATGCAGAAGGACGTGCAGACGATTACGAGCGGGCTGGTTTGGCGCTTCAATTTCGCCGGACCGCTCGCGACTAGATATTGATCGGCCTGAGCTAGGCGCGGAAGAGAAGCCCGGGGCCTTCACCCCGGGCTTTTGCATGAGCGCCTCGTCCGGCGCGGCAGCCCCATGATCGGACATTGATCGCCGGGTTCTTCCGCGGACGGGCTAGCGGCCCTGTCATGTGATCGTTACAGGTGCACAGCCGGCGAATCTTTTCGGGTGTTGCCGCCGAGAGACAGTCCCCCGACACCCTCATGCGCTAAAATCGCACCCACGCGCCGGTGCACGTAGCTAGGGGGCATGCCATGAAGAAGCTCTTGTTGGCTTCGCTGGCTGGCTTGATTCTGACCACAGGTTCAACCTTCGCAGCGGATCTCGCGACACCTGCGCCGGTATACAAAGCGCTGCCGCCACCGCCGCCGCCGGCCGTGAGCTGGACCGGCTGCTACATCGACGGCGGCGCCGGCTATGGCCTTTTCAATCAGGACCACTCTACGGTCTTCACCGATGGCAGCTTGAGCGTGACTACTACCGATGGCGGTCGCGGTTGGCTCGGCCGGTTCGGCGGCGGTTGCGACTACCAAACTCCGCTGTTCGACAATCGCCTCGTCGTCGGCGTGTTCGGCGATTACGATTTCATGGATCTGACGGGCAGCAACACGCCCGACTTGATCAATGCGGCGACAGGTTCGCCTTCGACGTTTCCCACCAAAGAAACCGACGCCGTGTATGCCGGCGGCCGCATCGGTTATCTGGTCAATCCGACATTGTTGACGTATGTCGACGGCGGCTGGACCGCGACGCACTTCTCGAATTCGCCGGTCATTACCACCGCATTCGGCGGCGCAACGGGCACGGCTTGGCCCAACTACTCGCCGGAAGGCTGGTTCCTCGGCGGCGGTTACGAATACGCTCTCAACTTCGATTGGCTGCCGATCCACGGCCTGTTCTGGCGCACCGAGTATCGATTTTCCCAATACAGCAGTAGCGACATTAGAATATTCGATATCGCCACCGGCGTGCAGGGCCAAACGGAGCAGGTAACGCCCTACGTTCAGACGATTACATCCTCGCTGGTGTGGCGCTTCAACTTCGGCGGCCCGATCGCGACGGCGGAAAGCGGCCCGGCGCTGGCCTACAAGGCGCCGCCAGCGCCGCCGCCTCCGGCGGTGAGCTGGACCGGCTGCTATCTCGATGCCGGCGGCGGCTACGGCCTCTGGAACGAGGATCACAACACGAGCTCGGTGGGTTTTGCACCAACCGTGCCTATCACCGATGCGGGACGGGGTTGGCTCGGCAGGGTCGGCGGCGGCTGCGATTATCAGACGCCGCTGTTCAACAATCGCGTCGTCGCCGGCGTTTTCGGCGATTACGACTTCATGAGCCTGGCGGGCAGCAACTCACCCGAGCTGGTCGATGTGGCTACAATTTCGACTGTCACCTTCGACGCCAAAGAAACCAACGCCGCGTATGTCGGCGGCCGCGTCGGTTATCTGGTCACCCCATCGCTGCTGAGCTATGCCGACGGTGGCTATACGCAGACGCGTTTCGCCGCAATGACTCTCTTCGACACTTCTCCTCTTATCACGCTGCCAACTCCTTCATCTGTATCCGCCCAAACCTATAACGGCTGGTTCCTCGGCGGCGGAGCCGAATATGCGTTGTCCGGCATCGTTCCGATCAACGGACTGTTCTGGCGCAGCGAGTATCGGTTCGCGAGCTACAGCAAGAGCGACGCGCAATTCATCACCGCATCAGGCGCGCCGGGCGCGAATGTGGAGCACATAACACCCTACGTGCAAACGGTCGCCAGCGGCCTGGTCTGGCGCTTCAATTTCGGCGGCCCGATCGCAACCCGCTACTGACCGGCTCAGGTCAGACACGCCTGAGGCCCGGGGCCTTCACGCTGGGCTTTGCATTAAGTACCGCGCTCAGCGCGGCAACCGCATGATCGTACATTGCTCGCCGGCTTTGGCCGGTGGCGCATATGGCTCGCGGATGACAAGGCAATCGGCCTTGGCGAGCGGCGTCATCATCGAGCTGTCCTGAACAGGGAAGGGGGTGGCGACCGGGCCGTCGGCTCCATCGCGCAGCGCGGAGCGCAAATAATCGGCGCGCTCGTCGTTTTCCGGCAGATCGCGGCCGAGCCGCGCGGTCTCGGTCGGCGTCGTAAGATCGTCACGCCCGCACAGCAGGCGGATGAGCGGCACCAGGAACAGAAACGCGCACACATACGACGACACCGGATTGCCCGGCAGCCCGAGCACCGCCATGGCGCCGAGCCGGCCGTGCATCAGCGGGCGGCCCGGCCGCATCGCCACTTTCCAGAACGACAGCGCCATGCCTTCCTTGGCGAAGGCCGCCTGCACCAGATCGTATTCGCCGACCGAGGCGCCGCCGGTGGTGAGCAGAATATCGGCGTCGAGCGCGCGCGCCTCGCGCACCGTGGCGACCGTTGCGTCGAGCTTGTCGCCGACCACGCCGAGATCGATCACCTCGGCGCCTTCGGCGCGAGCGAGAGCGGCCAACGCAAAGCCGTTGGAATAGACGATCTGCCCGGGCCCCGGCTCCATGCCGGGCGCGACCAGCTCGTCGCCGGTTGCGAACATCGCGAGTTTCGGCCGGCGATGCACCGGAACAAGCGGATGGTTCATGCCGGCGGCGAGCTGCAGGTCGCGCGCGGTGAGGCGATGGCCCTTGGCGAGCAGCACCTCGCCGGCGCGGAAATCGAGCCCCCGCTCGCGGACATGGCGACCCTTGCTGCTCGGTTTCTCAACCTCGACGAAGCCGCCCTCGAGTTTTTTGGTCACTTCCTGGACGACGATGGCATCGGCGCCCGACGGCACCACGCCGCCGGTAAAGATGCGCGCCGCCTCACCCGCGCCGACCACGGCCTTGAACGGCCGCCCGGCGGCAACCTCGCCGATGATTTTCAGCCGCACCGGCGCGCCGGCAACGTCGGCTGAGCGTACCGCATAGCCGTCCATGGCCGACATGTCCGCCGGCGGCTGGGTGCGGCGCGCTTTGAGATCGTAGGCCAGCACACGGCCGTCGGCTTCATCGAGCGGCACTTCGTCGGCCGGCAGCGGCTTCGCCCCCGCCAACACGCGTTCGAGTGCCTCGGCAACCGACAGCAACGCCACGGCTCAAAACTCCTTCGCGCGAAAATGGCCGCTCTTGCCGCCGTGCTTCTCGACGAGCCGGATGCCCTCGATGCGCATGCCGCGCTCGACCGCCTTGACCATGTCGTAGATGGTGAGGCAGGCGACCGAGACGGCGGTCAGCGCTTCCATCTCGACGCCGGTTTGGCCCAACACCCTGACCTCGGCACGCACCGCGACACCGGGCAGCTTGACGTCGGGCGCCACGTCGACCTTGACCTGGGTCAGCGTCAGCGGATGACACAGCGGAATCAATTCGTGGGTCCGCTTCGCCGCCATGATGCCGGCGATGCGCGCGGCGCCCAATACGTCGCCCTTCTTGGCGTTACCGCTTTGCACAAGCTTAAGCGTCTGCGGCTCCATCCGCACGCGGCCTTCGGCGATCGCAACGCGCTCGGTCGCGGGCTTGGCCGAGACGTCCACCATGCGGGCGTCGCCACTGGCGCCGATATGGCTCAGTTTTTGGTGCTTTTTGGCGGCGCGCCGGGCCACGGCACTATCTTGCATGCGCGAGCGCCGCGCTCGGCGCCAGCAAAGCGCGCGTCGCGGCGGCCACGTCGTCCTGGCGCATCAAGCTTTCGCCGACCAGAAACGTCGAGAT
>JASHWN010000460.1 GCA_030044035.1 Xanthobacteraceae bacterium | reverse complement strand
GGCGCGTCGGCCGACTTGTAGATGATGTGGCGCAGATCGTTGAGCCGCCCGGGATTGGCCGGCTTGCCGGCAGCGAGCCAGGCCTCGCGCGACTGGCCGCCCTTCCAGGCCCGCGTGGTGAAGCCGAGAATCTCGACCTTGACGCCGCAGCGCTCGAGCGTGCGGGCCAGAATGTCGGCGCAGGTGGCGGCGACGGTGATCGGCCGGCCGCGCATCGAGCCCGAATTGTCCAGAAGCAGCGTCACCACGGTGTCGCGGAAATCGGTGTCCTTTTCGCGCTTGAACGACAGCGGATGTAAGGGATCGACGACGACCCGCGACAGCCGCGCCGGATCAAGGAGCCCTTCCTCGAGATCGAATTCCCAGGCGCGGTTTTGCTGGGCGAGTAACAATCGCTGCAGCCGGTTGGCGAGCCGCGCCACCACGCCTTGCAGGTGCGACAGCTGCTTGTCGAGATAGCCGCGCAAGCGGTCGAGCTCTTCCGGCTCGCACAAATCCTCGGCGCCGACCACCTCGTCGAATTTTGCCGTGAACGGCCGGTAGTCCGGCCCGCGCGGCTCATTGGCACGATGGCGCGGCCGCCAGGGTTCGGCCGCCGTCTCCGAATCGCCCATCTCGGCATCGTCGGCCATCTCGGCGGCCGGCGCGTCGACGGCTTCCGAGGCGCTGTCGGGCAATTCGTCGGCGGAGGCTTCGGCCTCCATGCTCATGCGCTCGGCATCGGCCGAATCGGCGGCATCGCCGTCCTGGCCCTGCTCGTCCTTGCGGCTGTCTTCGTCGCCCTCTTCGCCTTCGTCCTCGTCGGCCTCGCTGGAGCGATCCTCGCCCATGTCGAGCGACTCGAGCAGGTCGTGCACGACGTCGCCGAAGCGGCGCTGATCGGTCAGCACGCGCTCCAGCCGGTCGAGGCTTTTGCCGGCGCGATCCTCGATCAGCGGCCGCCACAGATCGACCAGCTTGCGCGCCGCGGCCGGCGGCGCCTGGCCGGTGAGGCGCTCGCGCACCATCATCGCCAGCGCGTCCTCGATCGGGGCGTCGGCGCGGTCGGTGATCTCGTCGAACTTGCCGCGATGAAAGCGGTCGTCGAGCATGGCGGTGAGATTCTTGGCGACGCCGCCCATGCGCCGCGCGCCGATCGCCTCGACGCGGGCCTGTTCGACGGCTTCGAATACGGCACGCGCCTGCTGGCCGCCGGGCGCGAGCTTGCGATGCACAGCCGGATCGTGACAGGCGAGTTTGAGCGCGATCGAATCGGCGTGGCCGCGCACGATGGCGGCCTCGCGCTCGTTGAGCCGGCGCGGCGGCTCCGGCAATCGCGCCTTGCCGCCTGCAAGCCCTGGCCGCTCCGCGGCGAACGACACTTCGAGATCGCCCTTGCCGGCGATGGCGCGCAGGCAAACGCCGACCGCGCGCTTGAACGGCTCGGTCGGCGCGTCCTTTACGGGTGGCTTGGGCTTGATGTTGGAGGACATAGGCCTGATAGTTGCTCTTTCTTTAGTCGTTCGTGGGCCCTATTTTAAACAGACCGAGAGAGGACCTACACCGTGGCTGACCCTGAGAACCATACGCTTCAGCTGCTCCGCGAATTCCGTCGCGAGTTCAAAGAATTCCACAAGGAGTTTAGCGATTTTCGCGTCCATACGGATGAGCGCTTCGAGGAACTGGCCCGCTTGTTTGCCGGCGAAAGTGTTCTCGGCCGTTACGCCGCCGCCGACGTGGACAAAAGGATACAAGCGCTGGAAAAGCGCATGACCAAATTGGAACGAGCCCGCTCATAGCTCTCGCTCAGCTCAACGCCACATTCACCGCGCTTTCCGGCAATTCCTGACCGAAGCAACGCTGATAGAACTCGGCGACCAGCGGCCGCTCCAGCTCGTCGCACTTGTTGACGAAGGTGAGCCGGAACGCAAAGCCGATGTCGCCGAAGATTTCCGCGTTCTCGGCCCAGGTGATCACCGTGCGCGGGCTCATCACCGTCGACAGGTCGCCGTTCATGAAGGCGTTACGCGTCAGATCGGCGACGCGCACCATCTTGGCGACGATGTCGCGGCCTTCGGCGGTCCGGTAATGCCTCGCCTTGGCCAGCACGATGTCGACTTCGTTGTCGTGCGGCAGATAATTGAGCGTGGTGACGATCGACCAGCGGTCCATCTGGCCCTGGTTGATCTGCTGCGTGCCGTGGTAGAGGCCCGACGTATCGCCGAGGCCGACCGTATTGGCGGTCGCGAACAGCCGGAACGCCGGGTGCGGCTTGATCACCTTGTTCTGGTCGAGCAGTGTCAGCCGCCCGGACGATTCCAGCACGCGCTGGATCACGAACATCACGTCCGGCCGGCCGGCGTCGTATTCGTCGAAGCAGAGCGCGACGTTGTTCTGCAGCGCCCACGGCAGAATGCCGTCGCGGAATTCGGTGACCTGCATGCCCTCGCGGATCACGATGGCGTCCTTGCCGATCAGATCGACGCGGCTGATGTGGCTGTCGAGATTGACCCGCACGCACGGCCAGTTGAGCCGCGCCGCCACCTGCTCGACATGGGTCGACTTGCCGGTGCCGTGATAGCCGCTGATGATGACGCGGCGATTGCGGGCAAAGCCGGCGAGAATCGCGAGCGTGGTCGGCTTGTCGAAGCGATAATCCGGATCGACATCGGGGACGTGCTCGTCCGGCTCCGAATAGGCCGGCACTTCGAGATCGCTGTCGATGCCGAACAGCTGGCGGATCGACACTTTCATGTCCGGCAGGCCGGATTGCGTTTCAGTTGCGAGAGTCATTGCTCCTCCGTGACCGCGGCAACCTCCGAGGCAGCCTGCCCGCGCTCCGGTCGCTTGCGGAGCGGGGTTTGGGCGGCCGGCAGCCGGCGGCCGAATTGCGCCGTACATCTAGCAGAAAGGTTCGGCGCCGCGAAACCCACCACCCACAGGCTGAAAGCACTCGGCCTGTGCGCTTTTGCATGGCATCTGCCGATGCAAAAATCGTACGAGATGGCGTAACTCGGCCAGGCTCAGCAAAAACCGGCGGCCTTCAGGTAGTTGTATGCCGCGATGATATCCCGCAGCCGGTCCTCGGAACCACGATCGCCACCGTTGGCGTCGGGATGATGCCGTTTTACCAGCATTTTGAACCGCTTCTTGATATCGGTTCGCGAGGCATCGGCTTCAAGGCCGAGGGTGTCGAGGGCGCGGCGCTGGGCATTGAGAATCTTGCGCCCCTCGGCTGCGGGCTTTGCACGACTGGCGCGGCCGTCGCCAAACAGGTCGAACGGGTCTTCGGCCGCCCAGCCGGCGCTCCGGAAACCGGCGCGGCCGGCCCGGCCGCGCTGGCCGCCCAGCGAGCCCATCTTCCAGGTCGGACGGTGGCCGGTGACATCTTCCTTCTGGTAGCGCGCGATGGCGTCGTCGCTCATGCCGGCGAAGAAATTGTAGGAATTGTTGTATTCGCGCACATGTTCGAGGCAGAACCGCCAGTATTCGCTGGCGCGCAGCCGGCCTTTCGGCGCGCGGTGGGTCGCCGGCGCCCCGCAGCCCGGCCACTGGCAGCCGGGCAATTCCTCGCGCAGCCGACGGTCGCGGTCGGGCTTGACCCGGATGCGGTCGAACAGCGGTGAATTCGTCGTCATCGATCTCGATTATGCGGGCGTGACTGCGTCAGCCGCAAGACTTGACAGGCGGCAAATGCGCGCGATGCGGCCATGATTGCCGCCATAGCGGTTGACGCCCGCGATTTGCGCCGGCTAACGCTGCCCGCCATGGCAACGCGCGATGCGATCATGGAAAAGTTGCACAAGGCTTTCGCCCCCGAGAGCCTGCGCGTGGAGGACGAATCGCACCAGCACGTCGGCCATGCCGGACACCGCCCGGGCGGCGAGACTCATTTCCGAGTCTATATCGTGTCGGATGCGTTCCGCGGAAAGAGCCGGGTCGAACGCCACCGCATGATTAATACCGCGTTAGCTGCCGAGCTTTACGGCGGCGTCCATGCGCTTGCCATCCACGCGGCTGCGCCGGGGGAGGGCGGGTAGGCTGGACCCGGCGCATAATGGCATGACAGCAGACCCGAGTTGGGGTGTAAGGGGGTCTACGAGCGGTTGGCCTGTGCAACGCTGAACCGAAAAAGACTCGATGAGCCTCTTTTTACGCGGCTTGCTGATTGGCGCGATTATCGGCGCCCCACTCGGACCGATTGGAACCGCTACGCTCCTTGAAATGACGTCGGGGAGCCTTCGCCGAGCTGTCGCGAGTATGAGCGGGTGTGTCGCTGCCGAACTCGTGCTCCTGGCTTTTGCCGTTTTCAGCATCGGGCACTTGAGCGGCTTCATGACCTCGCTCCCGAAACTCGTTCCGATAGCCGTGGGCGTGGCCATGCTCGCGATTGGTTTGTACTACCTGACCGCCACACAGCCGCCCAAGATAGGCAGCGTGACTACATTCGTCATTGCATTCAAAATCACGCTGTTGACGCCGAATAATCTGGCAGGGCTGGTTGCACTCATTGCCGCGATGGGAATTGCCGCCAAGCTGAACAGTTTCACACACGATGCCGAGTTCATGACCGGGGAAGTCCTGGGTGTGTCGCTCGGTTGGGCTGGCCTGCTCTGGGTCGGCTGGCATTTGCGTCACGGCCCAAAAGCACAGAGGTTCATTCCTTGGCTACGCCGGGGGGTAGGCGCAGTCATGATCGCTGTCGGATCAATTCTTGTGATTCAGCAAGTCTTTGCCGCATAGAGTCCGGCCCTGCGTTCTTTGGCCTGCGAAGGCTTGGACCGCTGTGACTGTGGGATTTTGCAAATAGCAGTTGAACTACGTATAAGTTGTGCTACCCTTCGGCGGCTACTTCGTCGCAGCTCCCGCCGTCTCAACACCGTCCTTCGTCCAACAGCCACACAATCCTCTGCCTCATGGGGCGTCCATGCGCGAGCCACGCAAAGCCTTTGTCTGCTATCGGCACCTCGATTCCTTTGTGCCTGCGCAATTTCACTTGAAGGTCAAAGCAGCGCTCGAAAATCTGGGATTTGACGAAGTATTCCTCGACACCGATCCGGAGGACGGCACGCGTGCGCAAGAGGATTACGAAGCCAAGGCGTTCCACGCCATCGAAACCTGCGGTCTCTTTGTCGCGCTGATCGGCACAAACTGGCTCAAGCTGCTCGACGAAAGGAAAGGCGGCTACGATGCCACCGCCCGAGAAATCCGCATCGCGCTGTATTATGAAAAGGAGATTCTACCGGTTTTGGTTGACGGCGCGGCGATGCCGGCGCCGAACCGCCTACCAAAGGCGATTCGCAATTTCCGCTACATAGCGGCGCTCGAGAAGCCGCTCGCGTCAAATGATTCGACGACGGCGATCGGCCACGCCCTGGAAAACACGGCTAAGAAGGTCCTGAAAAATTATAGATCATTCGACCTCTGGCGATCATGTTACCTATGGGGCTCGCTTGCGATTTGGTTCGTCTGTGGTGTGCTCATCCACATCGTCGGCATCTCTGACTATGGCTGGAAATCCTGGTGGGGAATGGCCGCAGTGTGGGGAGGCTTCTTCATTTGGCCCGCCGTCTTTTTACCCTTTGCCCTGTTTGGCATCTATCGCCCATTCGTAACGCTTTTGGGATTTATTGTGCGCTCCTCCGGGGTTCGGCAGCGAATGTCCTATGCAATTCCGCTGATTGCTTCAACGCTGCTGGCTGGGCTCGCTTGGGCCGTCGAAGTTCATGACCCAGACGAAGCGCCATGGACCATCCAGGTCGCATTGCCGCTGCCCGGATGCCAGCGGGGACCGGAGTTGCCCACGGCCATCGCGACTCTGTCTCCTGACGACCGCCAACATTGGCTCGAAAGTGGCTCGGTCCCCAATGCCGTGCCAACCCGGGCGGCCAAGCCCTGGTGGGCTCTGATCAACCTCTCGTCCTATGACGAGGCCGGTCTGCTCCAACAAAAATACAACGGCGCCCCGCCATTTTGGCTGACGGACAAGTGCTGGCCTAACGCATTCTATTATCTCACTGTCCCGATATACAACTCAAACCCAGACCAGCAGCTGAACGACCGCGAGTACCACGAGTACCAAATATCGCGCATCCAAGTTCAGAAGAGTTTCGCAGACGTGCTTCTGAATGCAAATCGCTCGATATATGATGTTCAAAATTCCTGGACGGCATGGGCTTATAGAGCCTCGTTCTTCCTTATCGTTTGGGCGGGGTTAAGCGGTATTTCCATGGCGATTTACTTTTCGATGGTGAGCCTCCGTGATCCTAACGACGACTCAATCAAAGTCCGGCCGCGTGAAGACGCGTTGCTTTGCCTGACCTATTCGATGGCCACGGTCATGACTTGGATCCCATTCAGAATGGTGACCGAATACGTCAAATTTCTCTATAGGTGCTCCGACATCAGCAATAACTTCGGCAAATGCAGCTTCGATATTACGAAGTATATGCCCGATCTTCTTCTCACCTCCCTCTTTCTTGTGGGCTATTTATTTGTCACCATTGCTATATTACGCGAATATCGTCGGTTTGCGCTGGCGTTTTATGGTTCAGCCATGACAGCGATCGCCTTGCTGGCCGGGTATGCTGTGTATCATTTCCATGAGCAAGTCGTATCGCTTGCCGGATACTGGCAGTTTTATTTGGTAGTCGTTGTACCTTCGATACTGCTGTTGCTATCCCTCTGGTACTTGTTCGATCCATCCGCGGTCCACTCTCGGGATCGTCAACGGGATTTGGGTATTTTCGACGGGATGTGAGCTGCCAGCGCCTCTTCCAGTCGTGCAAGGTGATCTGAATATGGGATTAATGGGCAATTCTAGACCTTATCGGAAATCAGTCTTTCGATCAGTCGTAGTATTGGCGGCGGGCGTAGTTTATTTCTCCACCGCAATGAACGGCGTCGGTCCCGCGGCCGCCGGCGACGTCGATTACGAATTCGGCGCACAGCCGGAGGCCGCGCGCGCATGGCTTGCTTCCCAAGGATTTGAATTCAAGCTCGATGCCGCCAACGCGGCGCTGGCCCGCTTTTCCCTGGCTAATCGCGGTCTCACAATCGAAACGCTCGGTCCGGCCGAACCGATTATCGCGCATCCTGGATTGAGCGTCGCACAGCCGGCGCGCCTGTCGGTGACTTGGGGCGTCAGCAGCTATCCGGCGGGCGCCAACTGGGACGCCGGCGCCCACAGCGAAGCGATCATGGTGATGGTGTTTTTTGGCACCGAAAAACTGCCGGGTGGTCTGTTTATGCCGCCAAGTCCCTACTTTATCGGCTTTTTCCTCTGTCAGAACGGACGCCGCGGGGTTCCGATCACCGGCCGTTCTTACACCACGCAAGGCCGCTACGTGTGCCTCGACGGACCGCCCCCCGGCAAGGAGGTGATCAGCACAGTGACGCTGCCCGACAGCTTTCGCGCCGCTTTTCGCGCCGCGACGGTACCTCCGGTGACGGGACTCGCATTCGAGGCGGACACAACGCAGGTCGGCTCTCACGCGCGCTCCTCGGCCTGGATCAGATCAATCAAGATCACACCGTCCAACTGACGATCGTGTGCGGCTTGCCGGGCGTATCTGCAAGTTCAGCCCATTGCGTCGCGAAAGTATGAAAGAGAAAGCTCCCGAACCCGATGACGAAGAGCATGACCGTCAGCAAGATACTAAAGCCGCGCAGCAAGGCCGGCGATTTGATTGGCTCCATGCGCACGGCTGCCGCCAACCCGGCAATGATGAAGCAAGCATTGGAGAGCGCATTGAGCGGCTCCGCCCAAAACGCGATCGAGCCGCCTCGCTCGCAATATTCGAACACGTGGTTCGGCCAATTTGTCATGTCGTCGAACCGGGCAGCGGATTGAGGAATGCTTTAGGGCGTGGACTCATTAACGCGGAGCCACAGCCGTATTGATGCGAGCTGGACGAAGGCCAGGTAGTTCGCCGCGAGCTTGTCGTAGCGCGTCGCGACCCGCCGACACTGTTTGATCTTATTGAAGAACCGTTCGATCAGATTGCGGGCTCGGTAGAGGTGCGGGCTGAAGCAGATCGGCTCGTTGCGATTGCTCCTCGGCGGGATGTTGGCCCAAGCGCGGCGCTTTGTGACAAGTGCTCTGATCCAATCGGCATCATAGCCCCGATCCGCGAGCAACATTGACCCAGCTTTCAGGCGAGATAGGAGCCTTCCAGCGAGACGATTGTCGTGTGACTCGCCAGCCGTCAGGGCGAGCTTAACCGGTAACCATTGCTATCGACTACCGCGTGGATTTTGCCGGTCAACCCGCCTCGTGACCGACCCACCGACTGTTCTCTGTTTCGACCGATGCAGGCGCCGTGCTGATGCACGCGGACAATGGACGTATCGATCATCTGTACCGCCACGTCATGGGAGCGAGCTAGCGCATTCATTATCCTGCTCCAGACGCCCGCCCGCCGCCAGCGAACAAAGCGATTGTAGCAGGTGGTATATGGACCGAAGGGGTCGGGCAGGTCTCGCCAAGGTGCCCCTGACCGCATCACCCAAAAATGCCATTGAGGACGCGCCGGTCGTTCACTCGTGCCACGCTACGGGGCTTGTTCGGCAACATCGGCTTAATGGCAACCCATTCATGGTCGGAAAGTTCATAGCGCATGATTCGAAGGCCCTAGTTTGGCAGCTTGAATCACAGGCGCGCGGCTACCTCAATGCGCCTGTCAGGAAACGGGTGGGCTGTTCGCGGCTGTAATTAGATTATGCGCGCAACTCGAAACAACAGGAGCAGGAACCCGTGGCGAAATCATACTACAGCGTCGTGTTGGCCCATCCAGCGGACAAGGTTTGGGCGGCGATCCGCCCGTTCGATCATTATGCTTGGGCAGGCGTCGAGAGCGAGACGATCATCGAAGACGGTAAGGCCGGAGATCAGGTGGGCGCGGTGCGGCGCTTTGCCTATGGCGGAAATGTCCTTCGGCAGATGCTTCTGGCCCATTCCGATATCGACCGATCCTATACATATCGTTTTTGTGGAACGCCCCCGTTCCCCGTGCGGCACTACCAAGCAACCATTCGCATAAGCCCCGTCATTGCGGACGATCGTTCATTCGTCGAGTGGTGGGCAACGTTCGATTGCGCCGACGACGAGCGGGATAGATGGGTAAAACATTTCGAGCAGCAGGGATTTGCAAAATGGCTAGCAGCGCTAGGCCAGTTCATGGCGACGACGAGTTCATCGAACGAAAGCGTGCGTCCATGAATTTTGCCGCACCGGACCGGATCGCCCCGGAGCGATTGATGGGCCTCACCTTCGGCTTCGCTCCACCTACGATTATTGAAACCGGGCTTCGCCTTGGGATTTTTGACCTGCTCGACAAAGGCGCAAGGTCAATCGATGAAATCGTTGAGTCCAGCCGCGCCTCGGCTCGCGGGCTGCGTATTCTCCTCAATGCATTGGTAGGGCTCGATCTCCTGGCGAAAGATCGCATGGAGCGCTACTCGCTAACGCCCGAGAGTGCTCACTTTCTGGTTTCTGGGAAGCCAACGTTCCATGGCGCCTTCTTTATGCTGACCAGCGAGCGAATGCTGTCGGAGTGGGGCAAACTCTCCTCTATCGTACGGAGCGGCCGACCGGCGCATCGTATCAATGAAGAGGAAAGCGGAACCAAGTTCTTCCAACAATTCGTAGAAAATATTTTCCCTATTCACTTTCCGGCAGCGCGTTGTCTGGCCCAGACTTTGCAGCTGTCGAACCTTACGGCACCAGCTTCGGTTCTCGATCTTGCCGCCGGATCGGGTGTCTGGAGCGTCGCAATGGCGAAGGAATCACCGCACGTTACGGTCACAGCAATAGACTGGCCCGGCATCATTCCGATCACCAGGAAAGTAACGGAGCGTGAGGGGGTTGCGCCTCGATACCGTTTTGTTGCGAACGATCTTCTCGCAGCCGATTTCGGCAGTGGACATTCGATCGCGATCCTTGGACACATTCTGCATAGCGAAGGGGAGGAACGAAGCCGCCACCTGCTGCAAAAAACTTTCGACGCTCTCGCGCCGGGAGGGACCGTCGCAATTGCGGAAATCTTGGTCGATCCGGACCGCACCGGTCCGCTTCCTGCGCTGTTATTCGCGGTCAATATGTTGGTGAATTCGGAAAATGGCGACACTTTCAGCCTCGATGAGATCAGCACCTGGCTCGATGCGGCTCATTTCGATCAAGTCCGCACCGTAAATGCGCCCGGACTTGCGCGAAAAATAATTTTGGCGACCAAACCGTGCCGCTAGAGCATTCTTGCTCTGTCTGATACCAAGCGCAATTAATGTTGACCGTCATCCTGAGGTGGCCGCGAAGCGGCCCTCGAAGGATACGGCCGAGGACTCACGGGCCGTCGCCCTTCGAGGCTCGCTTCGCTCGCACCTCAGGGTGACGGATATGAGTCAGCAATAAGAGCCGTTGATATGACACCACTCCCAGCTTATCGCGTCGTTTCTCTGCGGTACTGTGAAATCCACTTTTGCATCGCCGCCATCAACAGGCGGCGCGGCAACCTATCACCGGAAACCCCACGTGCAAAAATTCAACGATGATCTGTTGCTTGGTTCCGAGGATCAGGACAACGCCAGGCTCGCGTTCCCGGCCGTTTTCCACGTGCTTGACGATGACGACCTGCGACGCCTGTTCAAGACGTTTGACACTCCGGCGAACCGTGCAAAGCGAAGGAGCCTGCGAGCCGGCATCTTGGCCGTGCT
>JASHWN010000056.1 GCA_030044035.1 Xanthobacteraceae bacterium | reverse complement strand
GCTGTTTGTGCTGCTGACGGAGACGCTGCTTCTCTACCGGCGCTCCGATCAATCCCAGAGGTTGATGATTGCCGAGCTGGACCACAGGGTTAAGAACGTCCTCGCTCAGGTCGCCGCGGTCGCCACTTCTACGGTTCAAGGCAGCGGCTCAATCGACGAGTTTCTTCGATCGCTCCACGGCCGCCTCCAATCTATGGCGGCTACCCATACGCTGCTGAGCGAAAACCGTTGGCACAGCGTCGGGCTCGACGCCCTGGTCCGCAGTCAGCTTGCGCCCTATGCGACGGCAGCGAATGTAAGGATCAGCGGTGCTAACGTCATGCTCGCCGCCGCCGAAATCCAGGCAGTTACAAGGGTGCTGCACGAACTCGCCACGAACGCCGCGAAATATGGCGCGCTGTCGATTCCGGGCGGCCAGGTATCGGTAAGTTGGGACCTCAAGCCAAACGGAGCCGCGACGAACCTGACCTTGCTCTGGTGCGAGCTTGGCGGTCCGCTGGTGGCCTCCGAGCATCCATCCAGCTACGGCACCAGTCTCATCTGCAATCTTATACCTCACGAACTTGGAGGCAAGGTCGATCTCGTGTTCGCAAAAGAAGGTGTGAGCTGCAGAATCGAGATTCCCGTCAAGCAGGCATGAGATTGCGGCAGTCAGCGCGATTGACTGCTCGGGGCAATTATTTCGCGCTGATATAAATCCCTCTTAGCGCAGCATCGCAAAAAAACCTCCGCCGACTGAAAAGGTTCCCGAGCGCGGCTGCGACGCTTAGAACTATCAGATGTAAGTTGATCTGTGCGAACATTATGGCTGGGCGACGACGTTTATGCGCCTTAGCGCCTGCTGCTATGCCCTTGCACAGGTTAAAGCTGCATAGAAGCTGCGGCTGCCTTCAGCTAAGATTGCCGCGTATCAGCGCTGCAGGTGGTGTGCATGCAATTCGGCCTCTATGCTCCAATACCGATGGCGACCGTCGGCTCGGCGGAAATCGCCCAAGCCGTCAGCGAGGCGCTGTCGCCCCTGCCGGATGGCCGGCTCGACGCCCAGTTCGATCTCGGCGTCGAGCTTCTGCTCGCGGCCGACCGCGCCGGTTTCGAGCTTTGCCTGTTCGCCGAGCGGCACCTCGGTAACGATCTTGCCGCCTGGGTGCTGGCGAGCGCGATCGCCTCGCGGCTCGACCGCATCCGCGCGCTGGTCGCCGTGCATCCCGGCCTGATCGACCCGGTCATGATCGCCAAGCTCGCGGTGTCGCTCGACCGCGTGTGCCGCGGCCGCATGGCGCTCAACATCGTCAACGGCTGGTTCGACGAGGAATTCCGCATGTTCGGCGGCACCGTGCTGCAGGGCGAGGAACGCTACCGGCGCACTGTCGAGTTCATCGACATCCTGCGCGGGCTGTGGACCAACGAAACGTTTTCGTACGCCGGCCGCCACTATCAGGTCGAGCGCGGCCAGCTGCTGCTCAAGCCGGCGTCGCCGGTGCCGCCGGAAATCTATTCGGTGAGCCGCAGCGACCGCGGCCGCGATTTCATCGCCGGCCATTGCGACTGGTGGTTCATCGATTATCCGAAGGGCGCGCAGACCGTCGACGAGGCGCTGCGCGGGCTCGAAGCCGCGGTCGCCGATATGAACCGCCGCTGCGAACAGGCCGGGCGCAAAGTGCGCTACGCGCTCAACCCGTTCGTTGCGCTCGGCCGTGACGAAGCGGACGCACTCGACGCCACCATCAAGCGCATCTTCGCCTACGACCCCGACCCAGACACCCGCAAGATCGAGCAACGCATGCTGCCGGCCACCAGACTAGGCTGCATCGGCTCCACCGAGAGCGTGCTGCGCCAGTTGCGGCGGTTCGAGGAGATCGGCATCGAGCTCGTGCTGTGCAAGATCATCCCGACCGTCGACAACGTGCAGCGGATCGGCGAGGAGATCGTCGCGCCGATGCAGGCGCACGCCGTCGCGCCGCTGCTGGTGAGTTGATTTGGGTCGGCGCCGCGGCGGCGCATCGATCCGCCGATCCGGTCCGGCCAGACGCAACAAGGCCGCCCGAAGGGCGGCCTCGCGCAATATCGATGGCGACTTTGAAGCGCGGCGCCGCTCAGCAAGGCACGCAGCGGCAATGCAGGTGGCCGAACGGGCCGCGCCAACACCGGCGCACCCATCCGGGGGGACAGAACGGGCCCGGGCCGCCGCACGCCGCTTGCTTCACCAGCGGCGTGAAGTTGTGCACCTGCCCCTGCAGGTTGGCTGCTCCGGGGCCAAGGGTCTGCGCGCTGGCCAACGCCGTCAGGCCGAAGACGAACGCAACTGCCGTCAATGTGACAGCAAATCGTTTCATAGGATTTCCTCCTGATTTTGCCGACGCAAAGTCGACGAAAAAATGTCCCACCTCGACAGCATACCTCATTGCCGAGCAGCGTGGTATCGTCGAAGGGTTGCAACATAGACGCGGGGAGAAAAAATCGTGGCGGGGCGGGTAGCGGGCAAAGTGGCGCTGATCGCCGGCGCGGGCTGTGTCGGGCCGGGCTGGGGCAACGGCCGCGCCGCCGCGGTGCTGTTCGCCCGCGAAGGCGCCAAGGTCTTTGCCGTCGACCGGAACGCCGAATCGATGGCCGAGACGGTGGCGCGCGTCGGCAATGACGGCGCGATCGCGACCCACGTTTGCGACGTCACCGACGACGCGCAGGTGCGCGCCATGACGGAGGCGTGCCGCAAAACGTTCGGCCGCATCGACATCCTGGTCAACAATGTCGGCGGCTCGGCCGCGGGCGGCGCCGCGGAACTGTCCGAAGACGCCTTCGACGCGCAGCTCGACTACAATCTCAAAAGCGTGTTTCTCACCTGCCGCCACGTCATTCCGATCATGGTCGCGCAGGCCAGCGGCGCCATCGTCAACACCGCGTCGACATCGGGCGCGCGCTACACCGGCTCGCCGCAGATCGGCTACGCCTCGTCGAAGGCCGCGGTCATCCAGTTCTCCCGCGTCACCGCCGTGCAATACGCCAAGCACGGCATCCGCGTGAATACGGTGGTGCCCGGGCAAATGCACACGCCCATGGTCGAAGCGCGCCTTGCCAAGCAGCGCACCGGCGGCGACATCGATGCGTTGCTGAAATCGCGGGTGGCGCGCATCCCGCTCGGTTTCATGGGCGACGGCCGCGACACCGCGGCCGCGGTGCTGTTTCTCGCCTCCGACGAGGCGCGCTTCATCACCGGCACCGAGATCGTGGTCGACGGCGGCATGACGGCGCGGTGCGATTGAGACAAGTGTTTCCCGGATGCGGTGCAGCGCGTAGCATAGCGAAGCGGTGCACCGCTGATCCGGGACCTTCATAGACTCGGTGTTTGTAACGATCCCGGGTCTGCAGCGCACCACTTCGTGCTGCGCTGCGCCCGGGAAACGCGCATGGAAGACGATTAAAGGCAGGAAAGATTTTACTGCGCCACCACGCCTGCGGGCGCGGTCTCGATGTCGAAGGCGGCGGCGAACAGGGCGCGGGTGTAGTCGGTCTTCGGGTTGCGGAACAGCTCGGTGGCGTCGCCGGATTCCACCACCTTGCCGGCGCGCATCACCACCAAACGGCTCGCCAGCGCCGCGACCACGCGCAGGTCGTGCGAGATGAACAGATAGGTGAGGTTGCGGCGCTTCTGCAGGTCGCAGAACAGATCGACCATCTGGCACTGGATCAGCGCGTCGAGCGCGCTGGTCGGCTCGTCGAGCACCATGAAGGTCGGCTCCAGCACGATGGCGCGCGCCACCGCGATGCGCTGGCGCTGGCCGCCGGAAAATTCGTGCGGAAAGCGAAAGCGCGTCTCGGGATCGAGGCCGACGTCGGTCAGCGCGCGGACGACGCGGGCGTCGCGCACCCGCTCCGTCATCGTCGGATGATGCACCTTGAGGCCTTCCTTGATGATCTCGGCGACCGAAAGCCGCGGCGACAGCGAGCCGTACGGGTCCTGAAACACGATCTGCATGGCGTGGCGGAACGGCCGCATCTGTTTGAAGCGCAGGCCCTGCAGCTTGTTGCCCATGAACACGATCGGCCCGTCGGAGGAGATGAGGCGCAAGAGCGCCAGTCCAAGCGTGGTCTTGCCGGAGCCGGATTCGCCGACCACGCCGAGCGTCTCGCCCTGGCGCAGCGCGACGGACACGCCGTCCACCGCCTTGATGTGACCGACAGTCTTGCGCAGCACGCCGCGCCGGATCGGAAACCAGACTTTCAGGTCGGTGGTCTCGAGCACCAGCGGCGCGGCCGGATGGGGCTGCGCCGGATCGGGCTTCGGCTCGGCGGCCAGCAGCGCCCGGGTGTAGGGATGCGCCGGCGCGGTAAATACGCGCTCAACGTCGCCCTGCTCGACGATACAGCCGTCCTTCATGACGCAGACCTTCTGCGCGATCTTGCGCACGATGCCGAGGTCGTGGGTGATGAAGAGCAGCGACATGCCGAGCCGCTTCTGAATGTCTTTGAGCAGCGCGATGATCTGCGCCTGGACGGTGACGTCGAGCGCGGTGGTCGGCTCGTCGGCGATCAACAGGTCCGGCTCGTTGGCGAGCGCCATGGCGATCATGACGCGCTGGCGCTGGCCGCCGGACAATTGGTGCGGATAGCTCTTGAGCCGGCTTTCCGGATCGGCAATGCCGACCTGTTGCAAGACTTCGAGCGTGCGGGCGCGCGCCGGCGCGCCGGTGAGGCCGCGATGCAGCAGCAGGATTTCGCCGATCTGCTTCTCGATCGTGTGCAGCGGATTGAGCGAGCTCAGCGGCTCCTGAAAGATGATGGTGATGTCGTCGCCGCGCACCTGCCGCATGTCGCGTTCGGAGAGCTTTAGAAGGTCGCGGCCCTTGAAGGCGATGCTGCCGCCAGGATGGCGCGCCGCCGGATAGGGCAGGAGCTTCAAGATCGACAGCGCGGTGACCGACTTGCCGGAGCCGGATTCGCCGACCAGCGCCACGGTCTCGCCCTTGCCGATGTCGAACGAGGCGCGGTCGACGGCAAGGGTCTCCCGCCCGCCGGCGCGGAAGGCAACGGATAGGTCGCGGATGCAGAGCAGCGGATCGGCGGTCATGCGAGTTGGTTGTACATTCTAATTTGCAAAAGTCTTGCGTGGATCGAAGGCGTCGCGCACTGCTTCGCCGATGAAGATCAACAGCGAGAGCATGATCGCGACGGAAAAGAAGCCGGTGAGCCCGAGCCACGGCGCCTGCACGTTGGCTTTGCCCTGCGACAGCAGCTCGCCGAGCGATGGTGAGCCGGGCGGCAGGCCGAAGCCGAGGAAGTCGAGCGCGGTGAGCGTCATCACCGAGGATGACATGATGAACGGCAGCATGGTCATGGTGGCGACCATGGCGTTCGGCAGCAGGTGCCGGAACATGATCACTCTGTTCGACACGCCGAGCGCGCGCGCCGCCAAGATATATTCGAAATTGCGGCCGCGCAGGAACTCGGCGCGCACGAGCCCGACCAGGCGAGTCCAGGAGAACATGAGCAAGATGCCGAGCAGCACGAAGAAGCCGGGCACCAGCACCGAGGAGATGATCAGGAGCAGATAAAGCTCCGGGACCGAGGTCCAGATTTCGATGAAGCGTTGGAACAACAGGTCGGTCCAGCCGCCGAAAAAGCCCTGCACCGCGCCGGCGGCGACGCCGATCAGCGACGAGATCACGGTGAGAACGAGTCCGAACAGGACCGAGATGCGGAAGCCGTAGATCAGGCGCGCCAGCACGTCGCGGCCGATGTCGTCAGTGCCGAGCCAATTATATTCGAGGCTGCCGCATTGGCCGTAGCCGTTCTTGGCGGCGAACGCGCAATCCTCGGCGTTGAGCAGCCAGGTCGGCTTGGACGGAAACGGCGACGGCGGCCGGCTGACGATGGTGTTGTAGGAGAACGGAATCGGCGGCCAGACCTGCACGGCATGGCGTGCGGTCAAATAGGCTTGCAGGTGCGGGTCGCGGTA
>JASHWN010000055.1 GCA_030044035.1 Xanthobacteraceae bacterium | reverse complement strand
CGCCGACGCCATGGAAATGCCGATGGAGCGCATCAACCGGGTGCTGCATGGCTCGACGGCGTATGTGAGCGATGGCTACGGCGCCTATCACTCGCGCTCCATCGTGATGGGCGGCTCGGCACTGCTCGACGCCGCCAAGAAGCTGCGCGAGCTGATGCGCGCCGAAGCGGCGCGGCGACTCAACTGCGGCGCCGATCAAGTCGTGCTCGCTGACGAGCGCGCCAAAGCTCCCGACGGCAAGTCGATATCGTGGGCCGAGCTAGCGAGCGAGCCGCTTGCGGCAGAGGGCGCCTTCCACAATCACAAGCACACTTGGTCGTATGGCGCGCACGCCGCGCACGTGGCGGTCGACGCCAAGACCGGCCACGTCGCGCTGGTCGATTACGTCGCGGTGGAGAATTGCGGGCGCATGATCAACCCGCTGACGCTCAAGGGCCAGCTGGTCGGCGCCGCCGTCCAGGGGCTCGGCGGCGCGTTCCTGGAGCATCTCGTCTACGATGATAACGGCCAGCTGCTCACCGGCTCGCTCGCCGATTATCTGGTGCCCACTGCCAGCGATTTTCCCAACATCCGCGGCTTCATGATGGAATCGCATCCCTCGCCGATCAATCCGCTCGGCGCCAAAGGCGCCGGCGAAGGCGGCATCATCTCGGTCGGCGGCGTCGTCGCCAATGCGGTCGCCGATGCGCTCAGTTCATTCGGCGTCGAGCCGCGGGATCTGCCGCTGACGCCAAGCACGGTCTGGCAGCTGGTGCAGGACGCGCGGAAAGCCGCGGAGTAGGCGCTCCGCCGCATTCATTGACGGCCTATCGGGCGCGAGAATAGATTCGGCGAAAAGCCGTCTATCGCAGAGGAGTGTAAGCCCATGTCCGTCGCCCGCCATCCGCGTCCGAAAGAGCTCGAGGGCGTGCCCGTCGAAGAGATCATGAAAAGATATGTCGGCCGCTTCAAGGAGAAGAAACCGGACTGGGCCGCGTTCGAGGACGCCAAGATCGAGGGTTTCAAGCGCGCGCAGCACCGCTTCATCGGCGCCGGCGGCTCCGGCAAGCACGGCGATCCGACCGTGATCCCGGCCGGCAATTTCACGCTGTCGATCATGTATGTCGAGCCGGGCCAGGGCAACGCCGCACACACCCATGAGGTCGAGGAGTGCTTTTTCGTGCTGCAAGGTTTTCTCGACGTGTTCGTCGAGGACGAGAGCGGCCATCGCATCACGACGCGTCTCGGCCCGTGGGAATGCATCGCCTGCCCGGCCGGCGTCATCCACGGCTATCAGAACGATTCGCTCGCGCCGGTCTACTTTCAGGTCATGCTCGGCCGCGGCAAGCCGGAAGCCATGGGCTATGCGGATGACGAGCTGTACAAGCGCCGCGAGGCGCATTTGAAGGCGGTGTAACTCATATCCGTCACCCTGAGGTGCTCGGCGCGAAGCGCCGAGCCTCGAAGGGCGACGGCCCGAGCGCCTCGGCCGCATCCTTCGAGGGCCGCTTCGCGGCCACCTCAGGATGACGGTTAACGTCTGTCTCGCCTGCCATCACCCGTAGATCGGCGTGAACAGTTTTTCGACCGGGATTTTTTCCGCGATCAGTCCCTGATCGACCATGTAGCCGACCAGCGCTTCGAGCGTGGTGCGATTGGGCTCGACCCCGTATGGCCAGCAATCGCCGCCGAACAACGTGTCGATCTCTTCGACGTCGTCGGGCAGCCACGGCAGCATGTAGCGCAGCGTTCCGGAAATCCGCATCTTCTCGCGCGCCACGTCCTTGGCCTTGTCGAACGCCTTGTAAAGGCTCGTCGCCACGAACGGATTGTTTTCGTAGACGTCGTTGCGGATGACGACGAGGTGCATGATCGGAAAGATCTTGGTGCGCTGGTAATAGTCCTTCTCGCGCGCCCGAAAATCCGGGAACAGCCGCACCACGTCGGGATGGCGCTTGAGCGCGCGCGGCAGGTTCGAGCCGATGATGGCCTGGATGTCGCCGGCCTCCAGCAAGTCGTTGAGCGACTTGCCACTGTCGTTCGGCTTGATGTTGACCGGCTTCCGCATCGGCATCACCGACGGGTTGCCGTAGCCGCCCGGCTCGTTCACCGCGCCCTGCACCCATTCGATCTTGGCAAGATCGATGCCGAGATCGTGCTGCATCAGGCCGCGGATGAACAAAGCCGCGGTCTGGGTATAAAGCGGCACGCCGATGCGCTTGCCTTCCAAATCCTTGGCCGATTTGACGAAGCGGCGGTTGACGACGATGAAGCCGTGGCGGAACACGCGCGACGGAAACACCGGCAGCGCCACGAACGGCAGCTTGTTGGCGGCGAATCGGGTGACATATTCGGAACTCGACATCTCGCAGGCGTCGAACTCCAGCCGATTGGACATGCGGTCGAAGATTTCGCGCGGATTGTCCATCACCAGAAAATTCAGATCGATGCCTTCGGGTTTGACCTCGCCGGTTTGCAGGGCGAGCATGCGATCATAGAGGCCGCAGGCGAACGTGATCGGCAGCGCTGGCATGGATTGTCACCGTGAGCAATGCGAGGCGGGAGCTGCGCACCTATCATACCGCTCGCCCGCCGGGAAGGCGCGGCGCCGCCGAGCCCACCCTCAGGGTTTTGGCAGCGGTTCAATCTCGACGTTCAGGTAACCGTCGATGCGCGCACTTTGGCCAGGATAGAGCACGATGGTCGAGGTCTTTTCCTCGATGATCGCCGGGCCGTGAAGGATGGCGCCGGGCGGCAGCGTGGCGCGGCGGAACACCGGCACCTCCAAGGCATCGCTCGGGCCGAAATAGACCGCGCGCTTAGCCGACGGCTCCGGTAGCAGCGGCGAGCCGGAGATTGCGGTCTCCTGAAATTGCGGCTTCGGAATCCGGCCGATCGCGGTGACCTGAAAGTTGACGATCTCGACCGCCTCGGCTTCCGCCATATGGCCGTAGCGCCGCCGGTGCGCTTCGTGAAAGCGCTTGGCGAGCGCCGCGATATCGCCTGCATTGCGCAGCGCGCCAACCGGCACGCTCACCTCGTACGATTGGCCGCGGTAGCGCATGCCGGCGCTGCGCAAGGTCGCGACCTGCTCGCGCGCAAATTTTTCTGCCAGAAGCTCGGCAATGGCGGACTCTTCGATGTCGGCAAAGATTTTTTCCAACTCAGCCGCATCGGCCGCATCGAGCCGCGTCATGCGGGTGACGCTTCGACTCTGCTGCACGTCGCTGACCAGCATGCCGAACGCCGAAAACGTGCCGGGATCGGGCGGCACCAGGATGCGGCCGATGCCGAGCTCGCCGACGAAGCGGCCGGCGATGGTCGGGCCCATGCCGCCGAACGCGATGAGCGTGAACTCGCGCGGATCGTAGCCGCGCTCGATGCTGATGGTGCGCATCGCCATGGTGACGTTGGTGGCGAGCACGGTGAGAATGCCCGAGGCCGCTTCGACCAGCGTAAGGCCGAGCGGCTTCGCCGCGCGTGCGACGGCCGCTTCCGCCTCAGCGCGCATGATCGGCATGGCGCCGTCGAGCAGCGCCGCGGGGTTGAGATGGCCGAGCACGACAAGCGCATCGGTCAACGTCGCGGCGCTGCCGCCGCGGCCGTAGCAGGCCGGTCCGGGATCGGCGCCGGCGCTTTGCGGGCCGACCTTGAGGACGCCGAGATCGACCGCCGCGATGCTGCCGCCGCCGGCGCCGATGGTCTCGATGTCGACCGCGTGGGTGCGCAGCGGATGCCGCGCCACGGCGAATTCCGAT
This sequence comes from Xanthobacteraceae bacterium, assembly GCA_030044035.1. GTDB lineage: Bacteria > Pseudomonadota > Alphaproteobacteria > Rhizobiales > Xanthobacteraceae > BOG-931. Next base: position 1,730 of record JASHWN010000055.1, on the reverse strand, counting down.
CTAAACAACGGCCGCCCCGGCAGCACCGCCATGTCGGACGACGTGCCGCCGGTGTCGAACGTGATGATGTTCTCGATGCCCTTGAGGTCGCCGAGATGACGGCCGCCGATGACGCCCGCAACCGGGCCGGACAGCACGGTTTCGATCGGCGTGCGTTCGAGCATGCGCGCACTCGCCGCGCCACCGTCGGACTTCATCATCAGCGCCCGCGACCGCGGAAAGCGCCGCAGCGCCCGCTGCTCCACCTCGCGCAGGTAGCGCGACACCGGCGGGCCGATATAGGCGTTGGCCACGGTCGAGGCGGTGCGCTCGTATTCGCGCCATTCCGGATTGACCTCGTGGGACAGCGAAACGTAAAGCTGCGGCGCGATCTCGCGGATGATGTCGGCCGCGCGCCGCTCGTGCACCGGATTGGCGTAGGCGAACAAAAAGCAGACCGCGACGGCTTCGACCTTCTGTGCGACGAGCCGCCGCACCGCTTCGGCGAGTTGGTTTTCGTCGAGCGGTTCGATGACGTCGCCAGCGCGATCGAGCCGCTCGCGCACCTCGTGAATGCGGTCGCGGGTCAGCAGCATTTTGGGCGCCGGCGCGAAAATGTTGAAAACCTCGTCGCCGCGCCATTGCCGGCCGATCTCGTAGACATCGCGGAAGCCGCGCGTGGTGAGGAGGCCGACGCGCGCGCCCTTGCCCTCGAGCAGCGTGTTGAGCGCCGCTGTCGAGCCATGCAGCATCAGCGACACCGCATCGGCGCCGAATTCGGCTGCGAGATCCACGGTGATGCGTTCCATCACGGCGGCAGGCCGCGCCGGGTCGGAAACGTATTTGCGCACGGCGGCGAGCCCGCCGGTATCTTCATCAAAAGCGGTAACGTCGGTGAACGTCCCGCCCACGTCGATTCCGACCCGCAACTTCATGAAGCGGCCTTCACGCCGCGCAGCTCTTCCGTCGCCTCGGCATCGATGCTGAGATCGTCATTGAGCGCGACGCCGTAATCGTCGCGCGCCGCTTGGCGCGAGACATAGCCGCGGACGACATCCTGCCGCACCCGCTCGGCGGCACGCTGATGCGGATCGCCCCAGCCGCCGCCGCCGGCAAATTGCAGCGTGAGCACATCGTCCTTCTTGAGCCGCAACCCCGCAACCTTCGAGGTGAGCGGCCGAACCGGCATGTCGCCGCACGCAAGCGACGCGGCGGACGGCAACGCCGGCTTGGCCGCAAAAATTCCCGGCGAGGAAAATTTGAAGCGGTCGGTGCGCAGGTTGACGAAAGCTTCGTCGGCCAGCGTGCGCCATTGCCGGCGCACGCCAAGCCCGCCGCGAAAGATTCCGGGCCCGCCGGAATCCGGCGCCAGCTCGTAGCGCTCGACCCGCACCGGAAACTCGGTCTCGACCGCTTCGACCGGCGTGTTCATGACGTTGACGACGAGCTCGTCCATGGCGCTCACCCCGTCGCCGTCCGGCCGCGCGCCGGTGCCGCCGCTCAAAATTTCGTATTGCGAATACCAGCGGCCGGTCAGCGGGTGGCGGCCGGCGCTGGAGATCGAGCCGCCGGCGGCGCTGCCCGGCGCCGGCACGCGGCCCGGCACGGCGCGCGCCAGCGCACGAATGGCGACCGAGGTCGTGACCTGGCTCGGCCGCACGTACATGTTGACCGGCGCCGGAAAGCGCGGATTGAGCAGCGAGCCTTCGGGCGGATAAGACACCTGCACCGGCCGCGACAGCCCGTCATTC
>JASHWN010000459.1 GCA_030044035.1 Xanthobacteraceae bacterium | reverse complement strand
GACGAGGTCAATGCCCGGGCGGCGGAGGAAGGCAAGAAGCCGGCGACCGCGCACCCGGTGCTGCTCGGCATCACCAAGGCCTCGCTGCAGACCCGCTCGTTCATCTCGGCGGCGTCGTTCCAGGAGACCACGCGCGTGCTCACCGAAGCCGCCGTCAACGGCAAGGTCGACACGCTCGAAGGGCTGAAGGAGAACGTCATCGTCGGCCGGCTCATCCCGGCCGGCACCGGCGCGCAGATGAACCGCATCCGCGAGATCGCCATCAAGCGCGACGCGCTCATCCTCGCCGAGCGCGAGCGCGAAGCCGCCATCAAGGCCGAAGCGACCGCCGAGCCGGCCGCGCTGCCCGCGGCGGAGTAGCGGAGCGCTGACGACGAAATTGAGGGCCGCCCGGTGGGCGGCCCTTTTTCGTCGCTCGTAGGAGCGTAGCGCGGGGAGCGATAATGGCCCGGCTTTCGCGTCGCCCAAACCGGGTTACATTGCGGCTGAACGAGGCAGACGATGTTCCCGCCCGAGCGCATTGTTTGTTTGACCGAAGAAACCGTCGAGACGCTCTATCTTATCGGTGAGGAGCGCCGCATCGTCGGCATTTCCGGCTACGTCGTCCGTCCGCCGCGAGCCCGGCGCGAGAAGCCGAGGGTCTCCGCGTTCACATCTGCCGACATTCCGAAGATCCTCGATCTGCGGCCGGACCTGGTGCTGACGTTCTCCGATCTGCAGGCCGACATCGCGGCGGCCCTGATCCGCCATGGCATCGAGGTCCACGCCTTCAATCAGCGCACCATCGCGCAAATTCTCGACATGATCCGCGCGCTTGGAGCCATGGTGGGCGCGGCCGAGCGCGCCGATCGGCTGGTGGGCGAATTAAGGTGCAAACTCGACGAGGCGCGCGAGCGTGCCGCCCGGTTGGCGTGGCGGCCAAAGGTCTATTTCGAGGAATGGGATGATCCCTTGATCTCCGGCATCGGTTGGGTGTCGGAATTGCTCGATGCGGTCGGCGGCATCGACATTTTCGCCGACCGGGCATCGTCCCAGTCGGCGAAGGGCCGCATTGTCACGGCTGCGGAGGTCATTGGCCGCGAGCCGGACATCATCATCGGATCGTGGTGCGGCAAAAAGTTTCGTCCGGAAAAAGTCGCGGCCCGGCCGGGATTCGAGCATTCGCCAGCGGTTCGCCGTGGCGCGCTCCATGAGATCAAATCATCGTTGATCCTGCAGCCCGGCCCGGCGGCGCTGACCGACGGGCTCGCCGCGCTGCAAACAATCATTGGCGACGCTGCGGCGAACCCGCAAGGCAGCGTTGACGGCGGAAGGAGACCGTAAGTGCTTAAGATTCTCAGCGGTGGCGCGATGCGGCCGCTGCTTGCCGAGGCGGTGCCGCTGTTCGAGCGGTCCCACGGCATGAAGGCTGACGTGCGCTTTGCGCTGACGTCGGTGTTGGCGAAGGAGATAGAGCAGGGGGCGGTGTTCGACCTCGCGCTGCTGCCGCGAGCCGAGCTCGACGCGCTTGCGGCGATGGCCGCCATCGCGCCGGGAACGCAGACCGACATCGCCCGCTCGGCCGTCGGCCTTGCGGTGCGGCAAGGGGCGCCCCAGCCGGATATTTCCAGCGTCGAAGCCTTGCGGCGCGCGTTGCTGGCGGCGCGGTCGATTGCCTATAGCGACGGGCCTAGCGGCGCCTATGTGGTGGGGCTGCTGCAGCGCCTTGGCATCGCCGAGGCGATGGCGCCGAAAACCAAGCTCACCAGCGGGCCGGTCGCCGAATTGGTCGCCAATGGCGAGGCCGAATTCGGCATGCAGCAGATCGTCGCCATCCTGCCGATCAAGGGCGCCGACCTGGTCGGGCCGTTGCCGAGCGAACTGCAGAACATCATCGTTTACGCCGCCGGTATCGCAGCCGCGGCCCAAAATCCCGACGGCGCGGCCGCCTTCATCGGCTTCATGACGATGCCCGAAGCAGTGCGGATCATCCGCGCCAAGGGTCTCGAGCCGGGCTGACGCCGAGGGTTCGCGCGCAGCCCAGATGTGCTTGTGCCATCGTGCTTTTTCGCGCGTTCGCGGCTTGACTTATGGCGGCGGCGTCGATACATACGCCCCACTTTTCGGCAGGCGGTGAGCTTCGCCCGTCGGAACGGCCTGCCGGGTCCCCAATAAGCTATTGAAAGTCAATGCTTTCGTAGCCGTCCGGACGCGGCGTGACGCCTCGACCCAAGCGAGCTCAAACGCTGCCTCTGACTTCGTGAAGGTCAGATTTCTGGAGCATGATCGCGGCACGCCGCGGTCCTCTGCGCAAGGCCAAGCGCCGCTTTCGCAACGCAAGCGGGTGGCGCGGTTTGGTTTTGCGTCAAACGCGGATTCGCGGGGCGCGCAAGCTCCCGCTTAGGGCGCAAGGGGCGCAAGTCCCTTAACGAAAGCGAGACGAGACGGATGCCGACGGTCAATCAGCTCATTCGCAAACCGCGAGTGGTGCAGCACGCCAAGAAGAAGGTGCCGGCGCTGCAGCAGTCGCCGCAAAAGCGCGGCGTCTGCACTCGCGTCTACACCACGACACCGAAGAAGCCGAATTCCGCTTTGCGCAAGGTCGCAAAAGTCCGCCTGACCAACGGCTTCGAGGTGATCGGCTACATCCCGGGCGAGGGCCACAATCTGCAAGAGCACTCGGTGGTGATGATCCGCGGCGGCCGCGTCAAGGACCTTCCCGGCGTGCGCTATCACATTCTGCGCGGCGTACTCGACACCCAAGGCGTCAAGAACCGCAAGCAGCGCAGATCGAAATACGGAGCAAAGAGGCCGAAGTAGTCGGCCTCTTTGCGTAGTATCCCCGGGCGAGCGTAGCGAGACCCCGGGATCTTAAGAGGCAAACTGAGACCAGTTTGAACCGTTGAAGAGAAAGCAAGACGTGGATGGCCGGGACAAGCCCGGCCATGACGAAGGAAGAGAGAGCGATGTCCCGCCGCCACAGGGCCGATAAGCGCGAAATCCTGCCGGACCCGAAGTTCGGCAATATCGTCGTGACCAAGTTCATGAACTCGGTGATGCATGCCGGCAAGAAGTCGGTCGCCGAGAACATCGTCTATGGCGCGCTGGACCTCATCGAGGGCAAGACCCGGCAGAACCCGGTCGCGGTGTTCGAGCAGGCGCTCGAGAACGTCATGCCGTCGATCGAGGTGCGCTCGCGCCGCGTCGGCGGCGCCACCTATCAGGTGCCGGTCGAAGTGCGCACGTCGCGCCGCCAGGCGCTCGGCATCCGCTGGCTGATCTCAGCGGCGCGCGACCGCAACGAAAAGACGATGACCGAGCGGCTCTCCGCCGAGCTGCTCGATGCGTCCAATAACAGGGGGAACGCCGTAAAGAAGCGCGAGGACACGCACCGCATGGCCGAGGCCAACCGGGCGTTCTCGCACTATCGCTGGTGAAGGCCGGCGACAGCGAAGGAAATTTGCCTCCATGCCCCGCACGCATCCGATCGAGGACTATCGCAACTTCGGCATCATGGCCCACATCGATGCCGGCAAGACGACGACGACCGAGCGCGTCCTCTACTACACCGGCAAGAGCCACAAGATGGGCGAGGTGCACGAAGGCGCCGCGACCATGGACTGGATGGAGCAGGAGCAGGAGCGCGGCATCACCATCACCTCGGCCGCGACCACCGCGTTCTGGAACGACAAGCGGCTCAACATCATTGACACGCCCGGCCACGTCGACTTCACCATCGAGGTCGAGCGCAGCCTGCGCGTGCTCGACGGTGCGGTATGCGTGCTCGATTCCAACCAGGGCGTCGAGCCGCAGACCGAGACGGTATGGCGCCAGGGCGACCGTTACAACGTTCCGCGCATCGTCTTTGCCAACAAGATGGACAAGATCG
>JASHWN010000458.1 GCA_030044035.1 Xanthobacteraceae bacterium | reverse complement strand
CGTCGGGCCGGTGCGCTACAAGCGCATCCTCAACAAGATGCTGGAGGCCGAGGCGCGGGGCGCGTGAGAGGTTGTTTATTTATCGATCAGAGAAAGCCGTCGGCGCTGTCCGACGGGCCTGAATAGTTCCTGCCGGCCGCTACGCCGCCATCACGATCCGGCCGTTGCGCTCGTACAAAATCTTTTCGAAGCTCGCGATCGGCGCGGGTTTGCTGAAATAATAACCCTGCAGTTCGGTGCAGCCTTCGGCCACCAGCCGTTCGAGCTGATCCCTGGTCTCGACGCCCTCGGCGACCACGGCGATGTTGAGCGCGCGCGCCAGATCGATGATCGCCTTGATGATGGCGATCGACTCGCCGCCGTTGCCGATATCGTTGACGAACGACCGGTCGATCTTGATCTTGTCGAACGGGAAGCTGCGCAGATAATTGAGCGACGAGAAGCCGGTGCCGAAATCGTCCATCACGATATGGACACCGAGCGTTCGCAGCTCGTGCAGCACCGCGATGTTCTTCGGATCGGCTTCGAGCAGCAGCGATTCGGTGATTTCCAGTTCGAGCCGCGACGCCGGCATGCCCGACGCCGCAAGCGAGCCGATGATCACGTTGACCAGATTGGCGTTCTTGAACTGGATCGGCGACAGGTTGACGGCGACGCGGAATTGCTCCGGCCATTTCGCCGCTTCCGCGCAGGCCGAACGCAGCACCCATTGGCCGAGCGGACCGATCAGTCCGGACTCCTCGGCCAGCGGCACGAATTCGCTGGGCGGCACCGCGCCGAGCCGCGGGTGGAACCAGCGCAGCAGCGCCTCGAAGCACTGCACCTTGCCGGACGCGGCGTTGACCAGCGGCTGGTAATGAAGCTGAAGCTGGCCCTCGTTGAGGGCGTTGCGCAGTTCCGTCTCGAGCGCGCGGCGCGCCTGGATGCGCGCGTCCATCTCCGGCTCGAAGAAGCAATAGGAGCCGCGGCCGTCCGCCTTGGCGCGGTACATCGCCAGATCGGCGTTCTTGAGCAATTGGTCGGCGTCCTTGCCGTCCGCCGGCGCGATCGCGATCCCGATGCTGACGCCGACGTTCAACTGCTGGCCCTCGATCTCATAAGGCGCAGCCAGCCGCTCGATGATGCGGCCGGCCAGCACCCCGCTCTCCTCAGGCCGCGTCACGTTGGACTCGATCACCGCGAACTCGTCGCCACCGAGCCGGGCGACGAAATCGCCGTCGTCGACGCAGCCCGCCAGCCGGCTGGCGACGGCGCGGAGCAGCTTGTCGCCGACCGAATGGCCGAGCGAATCGTTGACGCTTTTGAAGCGATCGAGGTCCAGGCACAGAATCGCGAACTTTTCGCCCCGACGCAGCCGGCGCATGCTGTTGTCCAGCTCCTCGCGGAAGAACACGCGATTGGGCAGATCGGTCAGCTGGTCGTGCCGCGCCAGATAGGCGATGTGCGCTTCCGCGCGCTGCCGCTCGGTAATGTCCTCGTGAATGGCGACCCAGCCGCCGTCGGCGGTGCTTTGATGGGAGATCGCCACCAGCCGACCGTCGCTCAGTGGCTTGACGATGCGGAACGAATCACCCGGCGTGCTGGAATTGATCGCGGCGAACGTCTCCTCCGTAGTCTCCGCGAACGTTTTGTTGTCGATCAGATATTGCAGTATGGACTGCAGTGGCGTACCCGGCCGGGTCAGTTCGGCAGGCACGCCGTACATGTCGGCATAGCGCTGATTGCTGATGATCAGCTTACGGTTGACATCGAACATGCACAGGCCGTGGGCCATGTTGTTCAAGGCGAGATCGAGCTGCATCTTGCGCTCGAGCAGGCTGCGCTCCTGGGTCTTCAACCGGCTGATGTCGCTGCACAGCACGATAAAGCCCTGATCGCGCGTCGGGCTGCGGCTGACGCGCAGCCAGCGGCCGTTGCTCATCAGCGCTTCGCCGGTCGCCTGCAAATCGCCGCTGCGCTCGATCAGCACCTGGCCGGCGTCGACCGTCCGTTGCAACACCGGGTGCAATTGCGACAGCGGCACGCCGGGGCGCAGCAGATCGGGCGAAGCGCCCAACAGATCGGCCGCCTGGGCATTGGCAAGCACGACAACGTCGTCTGCGTCGACGACGACGACGCCTTCCTGCGAATGCTCGAGCGCGTCGGCAAGCAGCGCCTGGGCGGAGCGGCGTTGCGCCACCTCGCGCTCCATCATCGCCTTGATGTTGTCGCGCATCGTGCCCATCGCGGCGAGCAGGGCGCCGAGCTCGTCGGCGCCGCCGGCCGGAACCGCGACATTAAGCTCGCCGGCGGCGATCAATTCGGCGACCTTGGAGGCGACCGCAACCGGCCCGACGATCCGCCGCGCCAAGGCCCACGCCACCAGCGCGGAGAGGAACAGCGTCAGCGCGATGCCGGCGATGCTCAGCCGGATGCTGCGCGCGACCTCGGCACGGGCGCCCTCGCGGTACAGAAAGCCGTCCCCCGCGGTGTAATTCACCAACAGATCGATCTGCTCGTCGACCTTGGCGGCATAACGGTCGAGCGTCGACCAATTCACCTCCGCTTTGGTGCCGTCGAGCAGGCGGTCGCGCACGCCGTTCCACTCGGCCACCGCGCGCTTGACGTTCTCCGCGGCGCGGGTGGCGCGGACCGACTGGGCGCGCTGCTCGGCAATCGCGATGTCCTGCAGCAGCGACTTGTTGAGCGCGTCGATATCGCGGTCGAGCTTGGCCCTGACCTCCGGGGCGGGATCGATCCAGCGGCGCGCAAACGCCGCGCGCATCGCGGCGAAATCGGCGGCCGCCGCGCGCGCGTAGTTGATCGACATCAACGATTCGTCGAACGTCTTGCTGACCAGGACGCCGGCCTCGCGGACGCCGAGCGTCGCGTAGGCGCCCAGCGCCGCGGTGATGACGCTCATGACAAGGAAGGCGATCAGGATGCGGCCGCGAATCGTGCGCAGCGACGGCGCCCAGGAAACGCCGCGCCGCCCGCACCGTAGCAAGCTCCCGATGCCCCGGATCAATCGACCGTACATACCCGACTGCCGTGTACCACCCCCCGATAGCAGCCGGCTTTACACTGGAGCCCGTTAAGGCCAACGCAGCGGCTGGTCCAATCTTCGGAGGTTCCTTAACGGCGTCTTAACCGCGCGGCGTCACGCTGCCGGTGGTTGCGGCCACGCCGCCAATCGGTCGGCAGCGCGACCGCGGATCCGTCCGACGAGGCCATCATGAACTTGAGAACCGAGTTGTCGCGCGCGCGCCGTTCGGTCGCGGCCGCCTTCCTTGCCGGTGCCTTGGTCTCGCTCGCGTCGTGGATGGTATGGGCGTTGCCGCAGAATACCGTCTCGCAGAAGGGCCAAGAATTTCATCCCGGCGAGATCAAGATCGCACGCGGCGACACTATACTGATCGTCAACGACGACGGCGACCTGCTGCACCATGCCTACGTGGATTCCCCGAAGTTCTCATTCGATTCGGGGGATCAGCAGCCGGGCAGCGTCACGCCCGTCACGTTTCCGGTGAGCGGCGATTTCAACGTGCTGTGCGCCATTCATCCGAAAATGCTGCTGGTGGTGCACGTCCACTAGCGCGCCGCTACAGGACGCTCGTACCGTACAGCGCCATGTGGGCGAAATAGTAGGCGCCGAGAAACAGCACCAGCGACGAAGCGTAGGCGAACGGGATCAGCCAGGAACGCCG
>JASHWN010000457.1 GCA_030044035.1 Xanthobacteraceae bacterium | reverse complement strand
GAAACCCGTGCGCGCAGGCTAAACAAGGCCATGCACCATTTTGCCTATCGGGGCGGCGTGCTGCACGCCGAGGACGTCGATCTTGTGGCGCTCGCCGACGCCGTCGGCACGCCGCTTTATTGCTATTCGAGCGCGACCATCGAGCGTCACTACCGCGTGTTCGCCGACACGTTTGCCGACCTCGACGCGCTCATTTGCTATTCGGTCAAGGCCAATTCCAACCAGGCGGTGATCGCCACCTTGGGCCGCCTCGGCTCCGGCGCCGACGTGGTCTCGGGCGGCGAGCTTCTTCGTGCCCGCGCCGCCGGCATCGCGCCGGACAAGATCATGTTCTCCGGCATCGGCAAGACCGCGGATGAACTGGCGCTCGCGGTCGATGCCGGCATTCTCTGCGTCAACGTCGAATCCGAGCCGGAGCTCGAGCTTCTGTCCTCGATCGCAGCCGGCAAGGACCGCACCGTCTGCATTGCAGTGCGCGTCAATCCGGATATCGACGCGCGGACCCACGCCAAGATCGCGACCGGCAGGGCCGAGAACAAATTCGGCATTCCGATCAGCCGCGCCCGCGAGGTTTATGCGCGTGCCGCCAAACTGCCGGGCCTGCATGTGGCCGGCGTCGACATGCATATCGGCAGCCAGATCGTCGCGCTCGATCCGTTCGCCGGCGCCTTCGCGCTGCTCGCCGATTTCGTGCGCGCGCTGCGCGCCGACGGCCACACCATCGAGCATCTCGATCTCGGCGGCGGGCTCGGCATTCCGTATCGCGGCGACAACGAGCCGCCGCCCGACCCGCAGGCCTATGCGGCGCTGGTCAAGCGCGCCACCGCCGGCCTGCACTGCAAGCTGATCTTCGAGCCCGGCCGGCTGATCGTCGGCAATGCCGGCATTCTGCTCACGCGCGTGCTCTATCTGAAAAAGGGCGAGGCCAAGACCTTCGTCATCGTCGATGCCGGGATGAACGATTTGATCCGGCCGACGCTCTATGACGCGCATCATGAGATCTGGCCGGTTCGCGAGCCCAAAGCGGGCGCCGCGCGAATCACCGCCGACGTGGTCGGGCCGGTCTGCGAGTCCGGCGACTTCCTGGCGCTCGACCGCAAGCTCGTTCCGCCGCGTCCGGGCGACCTGCTCGCCGTGATGAGCGCCGGGGCCTATGGGGCGGTGCAATCCGGCACCTACAACACCCGCCCGCTCGTCCCCGAAGTGCTTGTGCGCAAAGCCGAATGGGCGCTAGTGCGGCCCCGCGTTGCGGCCGACCAATTGATCGCGCTCGACCGCCTGCCGCCTTGGCTTTAGGCGATCGTCAAACGCGTTTCCGGCCTCTCGCCCAGGTGTATATATTGGGTTCGTCATGTTTGTTGCACGAGATCCGCCATGAACAATTTCGGACGCATCACGCAGAATCCCGCGGTCATGGGCGGTAAGCCCTGTATTCGCGGCATGCGCGTCACCGTGGGGATGATCGTTGGCCAGATCGGCGCGGGCCTTACGATCGATCAGCTGCTCGCTGATTATCCGTATCTCGAACGTGACGACGTCCTTGAAGCGTTGCGCTATGCGGCGTGGCGATCGCAGGAGCGCGAGATCGATCTTGCCGGCGCTAAATGAAAGTTTTGATCGATATGAACCTGTCGCCGCGATGGGTCGATTTTCTCGCGTCATCTGGGTTCGAAGCGGTGCACTGGTCGCAAGTTGGCGAAGCGAACGCTCATGACGATGAGCTGATGCGGTGGGCTGCGAAGCATGAACATGTAGTTCTCACGAGCGAGTTAGACTTTGGCGCGATCCTGGCCGCGACAAAGGAGCGAGGACCGAGCGTGCTGCAATTGCGCAGCGACCTACTGACGCCCGAGGCGATGGGGCGAGCCGTGCTGTCTGCGCTCGAGCAGACGCGAGCAGAGTTGGAGGGCGGTGCGCTCGTGTCGCTCGACGCGGCCCGCGCCAGATTGCGAGTGCTGCCTCTGGCAGGATAGTCCCTTTGATTCGACGAATGCTCGAGGATTGGGCTGACTGATCAAAATTGGTCGGCAGTGGGCTGTCTCATTTGGACACAACGCCATGCTCTACGCCGGACTCATCGGCCAAGCGCCATTGGCGGCAAACAGAGATCGCGGTCGACTCGGAAGTGCTTGTGGCGATTGAAGAATGGGCGCCGGCGCGGCCGCGGATTGGGCTGAGCAACTGATCGTGCTCGACCGGGCACTGCTTTGGCTTTGAAGCCTTAGGTGTGAATTTGCGCCCCTCGGCGGGGGCTTGTGTGCCTTGAACCCGCCCTCATGTTAACGTGTTGTCTTGTAATGATTTGACCGCGCGTGCGGCCGCTTAAGGCCGCCGGCCTTGCGGAGCCCTTTGTGACCGAAGCGATGTCGCCCGATCAGGCGTCCATGCCGCCGCCCGGCGAGCCGAGCGGTTCGCTGTTGGCGCGCGCGCTCAACCGGGCGCGCTGGGCGATTACCTGGGAACGGCTGTGGCCGGCGCTGGCGACGCTGGCGACCGCGGTCGGGCTGTTCCTTGCCGTGTCCTGGCTCGGACTCTGGCTGTGGCTG
>JASHWN010000456.1 GCA_030044035.1 Xanthobacteraceae bacterium | reverse complement strand
CGAGGGCGCAGCCCGGCGGCCATGCGGCGGCGACCTCGCCGGCCGGCATTCCGGGCGTCGAGGCGGTCATCGCGGTCGCCTCCGGCAAGGGCGGCGTCGGCAAATCCACTACCGCGGTCAATCTCGCGCTGGGCTTGCGCGATCTCGGGCTCAAGGTCGGCATTCTCGATGCCGACATTTACGGGCCCTCGATGCCGAAACTGCTCGCCATCCGCGAGCGGCCGCAAACGCTCGGCGGCACCCGGCTCAAGCCGATCGCGCGCCACGGCATGGCAATCATGTCGATCGGCTTCCTCATCGACGAGGAGACGCCGATGATCTGGCGCGGCCCGATGGTGATGTCGGCGATCACGCAAATGCTGCGCGACGTCGAATGGGGCACGCTCGACGTCATGGTGGTCGACATGCCGCCGGGGACCGGCGATGCGCAGCTCACCATGGCGCAGCAGGTGCCGCTCAAGGGCGCGGTGATCGTGTCGACGCCGCAGGACCTCGCGCTGATCGACGCGCGGCGCGGCATCGCCATGTTCCGCCGCGTCAACGTGCCGGTGCTCGGCATTGTCGAGAACATGAGCTACTTCGCCTGCCCGCATTGCGGCGAGCGCTCCGACATTTTCGGCCACGGCGGCGCGCGGCACGAAGCCGAGCGGCTCGACGTGCCGTTTTTGGGCGAAGTGCCGCTCGACATGGAGATCCGCGAAAAATCCGACGCCGGCCTGCCGGTCGTCGCCGTCGCACCGGACGGCCCGCACGCCAAAATTTATCGCGACATTGCGGAGCGCGTACGCAGCGGCCTCCAAGGCGCCAGCCGCCCGGCGCCGAAGATCGTCATCGAGGCGTAGGCGATTTCGTCATTCCGGGGCCGAGCGAAGCGAGGAACCCGGAATCCATAACCCCAGCGCAGGGGGTTATGGATTCCGGACTCGCCGCTTCGCGGCGATCCGGAATGACGATCAAAATAGCGGCTTCGCATTATTGACGCACATGATGCCTTTCATGGCGCTTGCGCAGCGCGGTGTGCGCCGGTGCGGCCTGCGGGGCCGGCCACGGGTTGACGTTGCAGCCGCCGCGGTTGCCGGCGAGGATGTGCGGCACGCATTCCTCCACGGTGCGGTACTGGCAATCCCAATAGGAATCGTCGTTGCCGAGCTCGATCACCGCGCACCACGGCGCATCGCCGAAAGCGTGCGCGGCCGGTGCTTTGAGCCATACGGCAGCTGCGAAGGCCGCGATCGCGAACAGCAAGTTTGTGACGGTCCTGGTCATGATCATTCCTTCCGCGCGCCTTCTTGGCGCCGCGCTGTTGCCTGCGAGAACACCGCGCTCGGGCGTTAATTCGACGGGGAACCGGCGAGGCGTTACCCGACCGCGCCGCCGGCGTCGCGCCGCAGCACTTTGCCGGGCAGCGCGCCGGTATGCGTGGCGTTCTCGACCACGAGCGTGCCGTTGACGATCACGGTGGTGCGCGCGCCGCTCGGGAATTGGTGCGGCTCGGCATACGTGGCGCGGTCGGCGAAATCATCCGGATCGAAGATGACGATGTCGGCGCAAAAATCTTGGCGCAAAAACCCGCGGTCCTTGAGCTTCAAGGCGCGCGCGGTGGCGCCGGTCATCTTGTGGATGGCGCGGGGCAGCGGCAGCAGGTTTTGCTCGCGCGCATAACGCGCCAGAACCCGCGGAAACGTGCCGTAGAACCGCGGATGCGGCAGACCCTGGCCGACGACACCGTAGGGCGCCACGCAATTGCCGTCGGAGCCGACCAGCGCCGCTTCCGACGCCACGATGCTGCGGATGTCGTCTTCCGAGATCGCGGCGACCAGCACGCGCGTCGCGCCACGGTCGGCGATCAGATAGTCACACAACGCGTCGATCGGATCGCAGGCGCGTTCGGCGGCGAGCGCCGCGATGGTCTTGCCGGCGCAGTACGGCAGATGCGGCGAGATCGAAATCGTTACCGCGTGCCATGACGGGATCTTGCCCCAATTGTTGAGGCCGTCTTGCGCGATGCCGTCGCGAATTTTGCCGCGCGTCGCCGGCTCGGCCAGCCGCGCCAGCATCGCCTCGACGCCGCCGGCCTGCACCCATGGCGGCAGCAGATTCTTCAGTGGATTGGAGCCGGCATCGTACGGGTAGGAGTCGCAATCGACGTCGAGCCCGCGCGCCTTGGCGTCGGCGATCATTGCCAACGCCGTGTTGGCCTTGCCCCAATTGTCGGTGCCCGAGCATTTGAAATGCACGATCTCGACGTGGACCCGGCATTGCGCGGCGACGTCGATCGCTTCCGCCAGCGCCTCGAGCACTTTGTTCGATTCATCGCGCAAGTGCGTGAAATAGCCGGCATTGTGGCGCGCCAGAACGTGGCCGAGCGCGATCATTTCGGCGGGCGCCGCATACGAGCCCGGCGGCGTGAACAAGCCCGACGACAGGCCGAGCGCGCCGGCGTCCAACGCCTCCTCGAGAAGCGCGATCATCTGTTGCAGCTCGGCCGCGCCGGGCGGACGTTCCGCCATGCCCATCACCATCAGGCGCAGCGTGTTGTGGCCGACCAGCATGCCGGCGTTCACCGCGGTCGGCGGAAAGCTATTCAGGTAATCGGGGAAGCTGGTTTCGCGAAACGGCAGCCACGGCGCGCTCGGACTCAAATAACCTTCAAGCAGATCGACCTTGCCGGGCAGCACCGGCGCGACCGAAAAGCCGCAATGGCCGACGATCTCGGTGGTGACGCCCTGGCGCACCTTGCTCTCGGCCTTGGGATTGATCGGCAGCGTGAAGTCGGAATGGGTCTTGATGTCGATGAAGCCGGGCGCCACCGCGAGGCCGTCGGCATCGATGACTTTTTTCGCACCACTGGCCCCCTCCCTAGCCCTCCCCCGCAAGCGGGGGAGGGAAGACTGAATAACCCTCCCCCGCAGGCGGGGGAGGGAAGGGTGGGGGGTTATTGCGGCGATGCGGCCGTCGGCGATGGCGAGGTCGGCGGCAAATCCGGGATTGCCGTCGCCGTCGAACAGGAGGCCGTTGCGGATGACAATGTCGTACACGAGGCAAGCGCGGATGGTGCAGCGTGATCCGCCATCCGATAGCACGCAACGCGGCTGCGCGCAGCGGCATCGGCTGATCGCCAGCGCGCGGCGGATTTATGAGTCGGCAAGTCGCGCGATCGTCATTCCGGGGCCGAGCCAACGGGTCCGGCCCGAAGTGGCCGGCCCGCTGACAAGCGCCGCGAGGCGCCCGGAATGACGATCGAGGCGTGCTGCGGCTTTGCGCATCCGCGTCGGCTCATCAGCCGATGCGCAAAGAGCCGTCGGTTTACTTCAGCGAACTCGAGACGGTGCTGAACGTCGTGTTCAGGCTGGTGCCGAGAGCCGCCACGGTGGCGATGATCGCCACGGCGATGCCGGCTGCGATCAAGCCATATTCGATGGCGGTCGCCCCCGACTGGTCCGACAGAAAGGCAGTCAAATAACGAATCATGATTGAGTCCCTTTATGCCTAGGTTGGATCGGTCGCCCTTCGCGCCAGCAAGCTATGTGGCGCGGCTGCGATAACGGCAAACGTGCGCGGCACAATTTTAGCTATTCGCCGCAGCGGTGCGGTCGATTTGCACTCACGGTTAGTAAAACGAAAAGGCGCGCGTTGGCATTTTTCAGGCCCGCCGCGCCGAAGGTCGGGTGTACGACTCAACGCCGTCGGTGTTATTTCCGGTGCAAATGGCCGAAGGTCCGGCGCACCAGCGGATGTTCCGGCCGCAAATCCGGCTGCTGCTTGGGGCCGAAGCGCGTGGTCAGCCTGGCGGCGCGGTCGGCGAGGTCGAGCCAGTTCTCCGCGAGGCCCAGCAAGCGGCTCTTGTCGGTCGAGCTGACGGCGCGATGGGCGAGATCGACGGTTTCCGCCGCGTTCTTTCTGTAGTCTTCTTCCTTCGTCATCGGGTTGAACTCCCGAATGTCATAAAATGCGGCAAATATGCCGAAGACTCCATTAGCTAACCGGCGCTCGGCAATCTCGTTCCGTGAGCGCTTGCCGGAAATTGTGCAGCCGCAAAACCGGGCCGGCAGGGCGATGCGGAACCCCGCAGGCCGCGGACGAAAGCGCGCTAGCTCATGTCCGTCGGCCGCTGCGGCGCCGGCGTCCCGTACGCCACGAACGCAGACGCATTCTTCTCTGCCTGTTCGGCGAGATTGACCCAGGCTTGCGCCATGTTGATCAGCACCAGCTTGTCGCCGGCATTGTCTTGCCGTTGCGCAACGACCAAGCACTGGGCCGCGTAACCCCAGTAGCGCGCCGCCAATTGAAGTGCGCGGCGCGCTTCAATCCATCTTGATATTGGCGGTGTGGATCACCTTGGCCCACTTTTCGGTATCGTCGGCGACGAACTTGCCGAATTCGGCCGGCCCCATCGGCATCGGTTCGGCGCCCAAGTCGGCAAAGCGCGCCTTCATGCCCGGATCGGCCAGGGCGGCGGCGACCTCGCTGCTCAGCCTGTCGATGATCGGCGCCGGCGTGCCGTTGGGCGCGCCGAGGCCGAACCAACCGGTGGCATCGTAGCCCGGCACAAACTCGGCAATCGCCGGAAGATCCGGCAGCGCCGACGAACGCTGCGCCGAGGTCACCGCGAGCGGCCGCAGTTTTCCGGCCCGCACGTAGCTGATCGAGGAAGTGATGCCCTCGAACATCACCTGGATCTGACCGCTGAGCAAATCGACCAGCGCCGGCCCGCCGCCGCGGTATCCCACCACGGTCAATTTGACGCCGGTCATCGCCATGAACAATTCGGCGAACATGTGCGGCGGGCTGCCATTGCCGGCGGTGCCGAGGTCGACCTTGCCCGGATTGGCCTTGGCGTAGGCGATGAACTCGGCAACGCTCTTGACCGGCAGCGACGGCGTGACCTCCAACAGCGACGGCGCCTGCATGATGCCGGCGATCGGCGCGATGTCGCGCATGAAATCGAAATTGAGATGGCTGTAGAGCGTGGCGTTGATGGCGTTCGATTGCGTCACCAGCAGCAGCGTGTAGCCGTCCGGATCGGCGCGCACCGCCGCTTCGGTGGCGATGTTGCTGCCGGCGCCGGACCGGTTCTCGACGACGAATTGCGCATTAAGCCGCTGCGACAGCGATTGCGCGATCAGCCGCGCGCAAATGTCGGTCGGGCCGCCGGCCGCATAGCCGACCAGCACCAGCACCGACCGCGTCGGATAGTTTTTTTGTGTTTTTTGCGCCCGCGCAAGCCGCGGCAGCGCCGGCAGCGCCGCGGCGCCCGCCGTCAGATGCAAAAGCGTTCGGCGGCAAAGAGTCCTCATCGGCGTCCTCCGCAGATTTGCCGTTGCGACGGATTTTCGGCCGTGAGGTTACTCCCGTTCCACATGCGCCCGCAAAGGGGCAAGCGATGACGGCGACCGAGGCGGCCTATTCGGGCCTTTCGGTTACGGGCGGGCGCGCCATTTCGTTCGCCAGCTCCAACGTGAGTTGTGATTGGGCGAGCGCCGCCTGGGAACGCGCAAGCGCGGAGGGTGGGTTGAGCGAAAAGCGAAACCCACCATGGCGATCGATGCGATGACGGGTTTCGCTGCGCTCCGCCCTACGGGCTAGCTACCGGCTACCGGTTTGGAACGCAGCGGTGAACGTCCCAGCCGAGATGATAACCGTATGGACAACCGGAGTTGCGACCATAATTGGAGACGCAGACGCCGTTGGCATTGCGGTGCCTGCCGTGCCCGCAATTATCCCAGGCCAGAGCGCTGGTCGAGAGCGAGGCAGCCACCAGGGCCGACACCGCGATAATCTCGATCAGTTTGCGCATGATAATTTCTCCTTTCCATGTGGACGACGCTTGGGCGCCCATTAGTGGGTGTCGCGAGAAGCCGATCGGTTCAAACCTGGATGGACGCTCCACCCCGCGAGCTGTTCGACGATCCGAACGCTCAAGGACTAAAGCCGGATGACTTTAGGTTGGTGTGGCAACGCTGGCACGACGCGCTCCCTCTCCCCGCAGCCCCGCAGGGGAGAAAGGTCTGCAGAGCGTCGCCGCCTCCGATGTGCGGGACGACAAAGCTCAGCAACGTTGGCTTGCCGCTATTCGGTCAGTTTGGGGCGTTGAGCCGACCTTCGCGCATGCAAGCATCCTCCTTGCCATTCTGCTCATTCGTCTGACCTGCCGCTTTCAATCCGGATGACCAGCGCAAGCAATTCGCTCGGCAATTCCCGGGTGACCTTGAGCGCGGCGAACCCACCACCATTTCGCCGCGAGGTCGGATGATGGCTTTGCTACCGCTTGGCGCAATCCGGGCTAGGCTCGCTCATCCATCCCTCCGCTTGACGGCGCGGCCAGCTACGGTCACCGGATATCTCGAATCGTCGGTGTTGAAAGCGGAGGAATCGAGGTCTTCAACCGCCAGCCCATAGAGCAGCGCAGTCGCAACGTGGACGTTACCGTGCGCCTCGACGTTCACCGCATCTTGCCCAAAAAGATCCGCCAGGAGGCGGTCCAGCGTTGCCGCAGTGAGTGTCCAATACCATGGCCAACGGTCTTCCATCGGCGATATGCCGGGGGCGGTTACCAGCAAGACGCCGCCTGGTTTGAGAGCATGATACAAGGTCTCTATCGCACGGTGGATATCGAACAGATACTGCAGCGCTTGCGTCAGGATGATACAGTCGAAGCCGAGCCTCGGCAGACTGACATCGCCGGTCAGATCGCCTATGATAGTTGCACTGGGGTTTGGCTCGATGCTCAGTACATCGCTCCGCTCCACGCGCTGACCGCCGAATGCCCGGGTGTAAGCGTTATTTCCCAGCTCCAGCACGTGTCCGTGAACATCAGCGGCATTTTTAGCGAGAAATCGCTCGATGTAGACGCGATCGACCGGCTGGCCGCGACCCCGCCCGAATCTGCGGTCTATAGGCGACAGTCGTCTGAGATCGCCAAAACGTATCGGCGCGCCAACCGGCGGGATCGAATCGGGTCGGCCCCCAATCCACTCGATCCATCGAACAATCGGTCGCGGGAGAACCCGACTGGCGCCTGGCGCGAGAAAGCCCGCTAAAGCGCGCACGGCGACACCATGAGCAGCGCCGGCGCCAGCGCCGCGCGTCGTCTACGAATATTCATTGCGAAGCCTCCAATTTTTTCGGGGCGCCACCGCCGTTGGCAAGCCTAGCACATTTCGTGCTATAGTTTAATATGATATTTTTACATCTTTCGCTCGAAAGCGTAATCCGCCGACCGATTGCTGCGAACGGCGGATTACGCCGGAGCTTATCATCGGGCCGGCCACTTCGGGCCGGACCCGTTGGGCTAATCGGCGCTACGGGCTACCGGCTCTGCCGTATCGGATCAACTGCCTACAAACTAACGCTCGGCGATCGACTGCTCTTGGTCGGCTTTTTGATTGCGTATTGCGGCGTCAAAATCATCGGGCGCTGTTTGCTGGCGTTCTGGGATCATGTCCAGCCAAACATCGGCCATCATAAGCCAGCGTCGTTTATCCTCGGCGCGCTGTGCTCGAGCTGCCCGGTCCATGCAGTGCCGCGCATGGGCCTTGTACAAATCCAGCTTGTTCATGAGCGCGTCCCCCGTGGCACC
>JASHWN010000455.1 GCA_030044035.1 Xanthobacteraceae bacterium | reverse complement strand
CTTTTTCCGCTCGCTGCAATTCACCAGCATCAACACGCTGGCCTACGCCGAGATCGAGCCGCCGCTGATGAGTCGCGCCACCTCGATGACCGCCGCCGCCCAGCAGCTTTCGCTCTCGACCGGCGTCGCCGTCGGCGCGCTGGTGGTCGAATTCATGCTGCGCTTCGAGCACGGCGCCACCATAAGCGCCGCCGAATTTCCCCCGGCGTTCCTCGTCGTCGGCGCGCTCACCGCCACCGCCGCGCTGATCTTCGTGCGGCTGTCGCCCGACGCCGGCGCGGAGCTGTCGGGGCGCAAGGCGGTGGCGGGGCGCGGGGCGTAGAGATTCGAGGAAAATAACGACCCCAGACTATGGCGCAAATGCTACGTCACGGCGCGGCATCCCGAGCAGCGATCAGGCGAGCCGAATTTGCGGGGCTGGCGTTGCGCAGCAAGCGAGCGTCGATTTCACCGAGTACTGGCAGCGTCACATTGACGATGTTCAATGATGGACAGCCGCGGCACGCTCAAAGGCTCCAAGCACGTCTATTCCCATTCGTCCGGCTACAATAGCGCCGATAATCAAAATGGCCGACCACAAAATTGCGCCTCCTGTGGCTTCCAAGACGCCCTGCCACCATTTCCGCTCGGATTTAGCTGCCTCTGCTTTGTAAGCGTCCATCGCGGCCGACATAAAACCTTCTTTCTGTCCGTCTATAATGTCACTCACAAACTCGCTGAGCACATTATCGGCGCTCTGATCTATCAGATCGACGGAATGCGGGATCGAGCATGCGTGATAATTTTTGTATTTGCCTTCAGTAGGGAAGTGTTCTGACTTCGCCCATTTGTATTCGGACTCCATAAAAAGTCCGAACGCGACGAACATTTTTACCTTGTCGTCGCCGTCGTACCGTTGCTGAAAATGCTCGAAAGCAAGTATATGCAGCGGCTTTGCCATGGCAAAGCTAGAGCGCCCCGCGCTCCCCCCCTACGAGTCGTAAGGAGAGAAGCTACTCGTCTGACGGGCGCCTGTCAGCCTCTTCTTTGCTGACCTCCGCTCCAATTTCCCTGCTGAGCTTGTCTGTGAGGTCGTCAATGGTCCGGCTTACCTTCCGGGAAGCCTCTCGGATCGTCTCAGTCGGGCAAGGCGCCCTGTCACTCTCTTTCTTCAAAGGATAGCCCATCGACGTTCCCCCCGCGCTGCGGCGCGTCTGGAGTGTCGCCAGCGGCCGAGACACTGGCAAGGGTGTATCATCAATCAAGGTCATAGCTCAGGTGTTCCTTAGATGGCGTTAATTTCGGTAAGTTCAAGAAAACATTACCGAAATTTCACTGTCTCTTTTAGGTCGCAGTGGAAAAAATTCGCATGCCCTGTAGTCGTAAGGTTGAATCGTGTCAAGCAATAGCGGCAGCGGCATGGCGGGGGGTTTCGCGAGCGCAAAGTCGGGACTATCGAGAGATTGCGACCCGGGCTCCCGTCCCGTCAACTCGAAACCCCTGCGCCAACAAATAAAGCTCCGCCGAATCGGAGCGGCTTGCCGGCGGCTTGACGTGCTTGACGGTTTCGAAGTCGCGCTTGAGCTCGGCCAATAAGCCAGCTTCGGTGCCACCTTGCAGCACTTTACAGAGAAAGACGCCGCCGGGAGCGAGTACCTCGCGCGCGAAAAATGCAGCGGCTTCGGCGAGGGCCATGATGCGCAGATGATCGGTTTGGCGGTGGCCGGTGGCATTGGCGGCCATGTCGGAGAGCACGACGTCGGCCTTGCCGCCGAGCAAGGCTTTGAGCTGCACAGGCGCGGTCGCGTCCAAAAAGTCGAGCTGCAGAAATTCGACGCCGGCGATCGGCTTCATATCCAAAATATCGAGCGCGACCACGCGGCCGTTTGGGCCGACGCGGCGCGCGGCGATTTCGCTCCAGCCGCCGGGCGCGGCGCCGAGATCGACCACGCGCGCGCCGGCTTTCAGCAGATGATATTTGTCGTCGATCTCGGCGAGCTTGTAGGCGGCGCGGGAGCGAAAGCCCTCGCGTTTGGCGCGGGCGACATAGGGATCGTTGATCTGGCGCGTGAGCCAGGCGCGCGACGAGGCGCTGCGCTGTTTGCCGGGTTTCAGTCGCCGCGCCATGCCGCGTCCGCCTTACGCCTCGCCCCAGACGCGGTCTTCGCGCATCAGCTCGACCAGCATGCCCTCGCGCAGGCCACGGTCGGCGACGCGCAGCCGCGGGCACGGGAAGGCGCGGCGGATGGCGTCCAAGATCGCGCAGCCGGCGAGCACCAGATCGGCGCGCTCGGCGCCGATGCACGGATTAGCGGCGCGCTCGGCAAAGCTCATCGCCATCAGCTCGGCGACGACGGTGGAAATCTGCTCGTCGGACAGCCAGCAGCCGTCGACGCGGCGGCGATCGTAGCGGCGCAACCTCAAATACACGCCGGCGATGGTGGTCACGGTGCCCGAGGTGCCGAGCATGTGAAAGCCATCGAGGCCGCAGCCCTGCGCGTCTTTGAATTTTTGCACCAAGAGCGCGACCTCGTCGATCATCGCGTCGTAGATGTCGCGCGTCACCACGGTGCCGCCGTAGCGCTCGGCGAGCGTGACGACGCCGACCGGCAGCGACGCCCAGCCCAAAATATCCGGCGGCGGCGGCCCGCATTTTTGACCGAAACCGCGCGGGCCGAGGCGGACCAGTTCCGACGAGCCGCCGCCGATATCGAACAGAATGACGCCCGAGGCCGCCGGGTCGAACAGCTCGGTGCAGCCGGTCGCGGCTAGCCGCGCTTCGGTGGCGGAGTCGACGATTTCAAGTTCGAGGCCGGCTTGCTCGGCAACGCGGGCGCAAAACGCCTGCGCGTTGTCGGCGGCGCGACACACTTCGGTGGCGATCAGCCGTGCCCGGCTGACCCGGCGTGCCCGCATTTTGTCGCGGCAGACCAAGAGCGCCTCGACGGCGCGGCCGATCGCCGCTTCGCTGATGCGGCGCGATGCGGCAAGCCCCTCGCCCAGGCGGATGATGCGCGAAAAGGCATCGACCACGCGAAAGCCGGACGCCGTCGGCCGCGCGATCAACAGCCGGCAATTGTTGGTGCCGAGATCGAGCGCCGCGTAGGTCTGCTGTGGCCCCTCGGACGTGCGGGCATCATCCTCCGCGAAGCCGTCGCGGCGAATGCCGTAGGGCGTGCGCCGGCCCCAGTGCGGCCGCCGCCGTCCGTTGCGATAGCCGTCGCGGC
>JASHWN010000054.1 GCA_030044035.1 Xanthobacteraceae bacterium | reverse complement strand
AAAACCGTCATGCTGCGCTTTGCCCATGCCGCGGCGTTGCGGCTGCAGGCGCTGGCCGACCCGCAGGGGCCCTATGCGGTGGAGACGTGAAGGCGCGGCCCGCGCGCGGCCTTGAGCCGTTCGAGCGAATCGCGCAGCACGCCCAAGTTCACCGGCTTCGGGATCGACTGCCACACTTTGAGCTTCAGCGACTCGGCGACCCGTCGGCTGTCGCCGCAGGTGGCGTCGTCGCAGCCGCTGATGATGATGATCGTGGCCTTGCAG
Source organism: Xanthobacteraceae bacterium (assembly GCA_030044035.1). Classification (GTDB taxonomy): domain Bacteria; phylum Pseudomonadota; class Alphaproteobacteria; order Rhizobiales; family Xanthobacteraceae; genus BOG-931. The sequence continues at coordinate 3,685 of JASHWN010000054.1, read as the reverse complement.
CCGATCACCCAGAGATGCCGCAACAGCTCGACGCCGGCATGCTCGCCGAGCGAAAGGTCGAGCGTGATGCAGTCGAACGCGTTGTCCTGCACCAGCTGCGCCGCCTCGTCGTAGGTCGCCGCACCTGCCGGCGCATAGCCGGCTTTGACGGCGACCCGGCAGATGATCATGCGATGCAGATTGTCGTCGTCGATGACGAGGAGGCGCGGCGCCCCTGCCGGAGGCACGACGGTTGCGGCAGGCGACCCATCCTGGTCCGCCGCGCTTATGTCCGCCTGTTGAAGCATCCCGATCCCCACCGCAACCTGCCATCACGGTTCGGCAGGCATCATAGGCGAATTGCGCGAAATTTGGCTTAATGGGTTCGGTGCAATTCGAGCTTCCGCAAGGCGGCGCGAATGCGGTTAGTCAGCGGTAAACGCCTGTGCCGGCGGCTTTCAGCGGGCCTGCGAAACGCGGCAAAGCAACAAAATTGATTATTTGGGCGCGCGTTTGGCCAGGATGCGCTGCAGCGTGCGCCGGTGCATGTTGAGCCGCCGCGCGGTTTCCGAAACGTTGCGGCCGCACAGCTCGTAAATGCGCTGAATGTGTTCCCAGCGCACACGGTCGGCCGACATCGGATTTTCCGGCGGCTCGATCTTTCTGTTGTCCAGCGCCAAGAGCGCCGCGGCGACATCGTCGGCATCGACCGGCTTGGCCAGATAATCGACGGCGCCGAGCTTCACCGCGTTGACCGCGGTGGCGATATTGCCGTAGCCGGTGAGAATGATGGCGCGCGCTTCGGGGCGGCGTTTCTTCATGGCCGAGATCACGTCGAGACCGTTGCCGTCAGCGAGCCTCATGTCGACGACCGCGAAGGCGGGCGCGGCCCTTTCCACCTGCAACAGCCCATCGGCCACCGATTCGGCCGTGGTGACCGAAAAACCGCGGCCCTCCATGGCTCGCGCCAGCCGCTGCAAAAAAGATTTATCGTCTTCGACGATCAGGAGTGAACGTTCGTTGGGAAGCGTTCCGGACGCAGCATTGGTCATGACAATCTACTCCGCCGACACGTGACGTGGCGTCGTTGCGATGCGCCGCGCCGCCGGGAACTTGTCTTGCAGTACCGCTGCAATCATGGGCGGCTACCAATCAACTTATGCCGCGTTCGGCAAGCGCATCACGCCAACAAAGGCCCGATCAAGCGAATTTGTCTGACTTAAAGTTAAGCGGCCGGCACCGCCGGCTCAAGAGGGGGCGAGGGCAGCGGCCGCTCGAAAACCGCGCGGTTCCAGGTGATCTTAATGGTAGCGCCGTGCAGCGGCGGCGCCTGATTGATCAGCGATAGTTTGGCTCCGGATCGTTCCAACAGCGTCTTGGCGATGAAAAAGCCAAGTCCGAGCCCGAACACCGTATCGCTGTCGTCCTCGATGCTGCGCGGCTCAGACCTCCGGTGGGTCACATAGGGCGCGCCAAGGCGGTCCAGCACTTCGGGCGCAAAGCCCGGGCCATCATCGCTGATGGTGATGGTGACATCATCGTCATTCCATTGGGCGAAAATTTCGACCCGGCTGCGGGCGAAATCGACGGCGTTCTCGATGATGTTGCCGAGCCCGTAACGGATCGCCGGGTTGCGGGCGCCGAGCGGTTCTCCGGCGCGGTTCGGCGGCAAGGTCACGCCGACCGAAACGCCGAAATTGCGGTGCGGAGCGGCGGCTTCCTCGATCAACGCCGACAGCGGCAGGCGATCGAACGGCTCGCCGGTCGGCAGCTCGGTGAGCTTGGCCATGATTTCGCGGCAGCGCTGCGCCGCCTCGCGCAACAGTTTCACGTCCTCCGCATAGGGCGATTTCGGCTCGAGCATGCGCTCGATTTCCCGAACCACCAGGGTGATGGTGGCGAGCGGCGTGCCGAGCTCATGGGCGGCGGCGGCGGCAAGACCGTCGAGCTGGGACAAGTGCTGCTCGCGGGCGAGCACCAGTTCGGTGGCGGCCAGCGCATCGGACAGCTGCCGCGCCTCCTCGGCGACCTGCCACGTGTAGACGCCGATATAGCCGATGGCGAGCAGGATCGAGAGCCAGACCCCGACCATGTAGATTTCCGGCAGTTCCAGGCCGTGCGGCGTCTCCCACGGCAGGTCGTAGTGGAAGAAAACGAGCACGGTCGCGCACAGCATGGCGAAGGTGCCGATCAGAAGCGTCATGCGCGGCGGCAGCGCGGTGGCCGAGATCAGCACCGGGCCGAGCAGCAGGAACGAGAACGGGTTCTCCAGGCCGCCGGTGAGGTAAAGCAGCGCCGCGAGTTCGGCGATATCGAAGCCAAGCAGCCAGGCGGCGCGGTCCGGCTCGAGCCATTGCGTCTTGGGAAAGCCGATGCGCAAGGCGACATTGAGCAGCGCCGCCACTGCGATCACCGCAAGGCACGACCAGATCGGCACCACCACGTATTCGAGGCCGAAATGCACCACGAACAGCGCCGCCAGCTGGCCGAATACGGCGAGCCAGCGCAGGCGCACCAGCGTGTCGAGGCGCACGTTGCGCGGCCGATCGTAGCTTCGCGGCAGCCCGAACATGCCCTCAATGTAGCGGCTGGCCCGGCGCAATCCAAACCCGTGAAGCTGCCGCTGGCGTCGGCGCTTGCGATGAGCGAAACTGGACCAAACGCCTCTTTGGGAGCACCGCAATGGCTTACGATCTCGATGCCTTCATCGCCGATTGCCGTTCCATCCTGTCGCGCGATCCCGGCCCGGACGGCCGCGAGCAGGTCCGCACCAGGCTCGAAACCCTGCTGCGCAATCAGGACTTCATCCGCGAGCATTGCAGCGAGGCCACGCCGCGCGGGCTGCACGTGCTGTACGAGGACCCGAAGCTCGGCTTCCAAATCCTCGCCCACATCAACGAGAAGGCGCGGGTGTCGCCGCCGCACGATCACGGCGCCTCGTGGGCCATATACGGCCAAGCGACCCATTACACCGACATGATCGAATGGGAGCGCGAGGATACCGGCAGCGACCCGAAACACGCCAAGCTGACGCCGGTCAAAAAATACCGCCTCACGCCCGGCCACGCCGGTATCTATCAGGACGGCAAGATCCACTCGATCGACTACCCGGACTACGCCCGTTTCATTCGCGTCACCGGCACCAATCTGGACCGCATCGATCGCGTGCGCTTCGACCTGAAAACCGGCGAGGTGCACCAGATGACGGCGCAGCAGGCGACGTGAGCCCGCCGGTCGGTCAGGCGGCCGCCGAACGTACGCGGCCGCAATCCCATCCGTCATCAGCAACGCCGCGCACGGTGGACGCCCACCAGCTTCGCGCCATGCTCGCCGACGGCGGCGAGCTTGCGCTGGTGGACGTGCGCGAGGAGCTTCTCTTTTCGCAGAGTCATCTGCTGCTGGCACGCTCGGTGCCGCTGAGCCGTTTCGAGCTGAAGTTTGCCGCGCTGGTGCCGCGCCGCGCCACGCGCATCGTGCTGTGCGACGACGGCGACGGCCTTGCGGAGCGCGCCGCCGCGATCCTCACTCGCAACGGCTATTCGGACCTCGCCGTCCTCGATGGCGGCGTGGCGGCTTGGGAGAAATCAGGCTTCGAGCTGTTTTCCGGGGTCAATGTGCCGAGCAAGGCGTTCGGTGAGTTCGTCGAACATAGCTGCCGCACGCCCGGCATCGCCGCCGAAGAACTCGAAGGCCTGCTGCGCACCGG
>JASHWN010000454.1 GCA_030044035.1 Xanthobacteraceae bacterium | reverse complement strand
GTGTGATTTGTCGGCCGCGTCGTGGTGATGGGCGTGGTGCGCGTTGCGAGACGCGTAGTCGTGGCCATGATGCGATCGGCGAACTGCGTAGTGACGGCTGTGGTGCGATTTGTCAGCCACGTGGTGGTGAGCGTGGTGTGACTTTGCGATCACAGGGCAAGTTAGAGCGAGTGAAATCAGCGTAAACAATGCAGCGTGTTTCATCATCGCCACTTCCCCGACGCAACATGACAGCGCAACGACAATGCCACATCTGATTTCGCGCGCAGCAAAAATAAATTTTTGTCCCCAGATGAATCGCAGTGATGCCTTAATTCGTTCAGAAAAGTTCCACTCGCTCACTCTCGTCGCAACGGCTCGCTCGGCGGCGCATCCCAACCCTGCAATTCTTCGTAGCGCTTGGCGTAGCGGTAGAACGTGCCCTCGAAATTGCCGAAGGCGATGACAAAGCCGGCCCAGCCGTCGATGAAGCCGCGCTTGAAAAAATAATGCTTGAGGAACGCCCACGTGGCGTGACCGACCGCGCTCGCCATCGACGCTCTCTTGCCCGCAAGCTTCGGCGCGCCGAGCGACGAGTAGCGGTCGATCTTGCGGATGACTTCGGAAAGGTTGCGGAACGGAATCTGCCAGATGGCGTTCTGCAGCGTTCCAAGCGGCCTGGCGCTGATGAGTTCGTAGCCCTCGTGCACCGGCTCGAGCGTGTAGCGCATCGCGCCGTTGCGGAAGAGCTGCGGCTGGCGAAAGTTCGGATACCAGCCGGAACCGCGGATCCAGCGGCCCATCATGTAATTGCGGCGCGGCACCCGATACACGTCGTGCGCCGGCGCGCCGGCAATGAGCCCGAGAATCTCGTCGCGTACCTCCTTGGTGCAGCGTTCATCGGAATCCAGGCTGAAAATCCAGTCGCTGCGGCAGGCCGCGATGGCACGGTTGCGCAGGTCGCCAAAGCCGTGGAACGGAATCTGGACGACGCGGGCGCCGAGGCCGGCGGCGATCTCGGCCGTCCCGTCGGTACTGTTGGAATCGGCGACAATGATCTCATCGGTCCAGAGCACGGTCTCGACCGCCGCCTTGATCTTGGCGGCCTCGTTGAAGGCGATGATGTAGGCGGAAATCGTCGGCATGGCGGTTCCCACGAGAATGCGGCGGCGAGAGGCGAAACGCCCCGACGCCTCCCTTAGCCGTGTTGCCCGCAAACCGAAAGCCGCGGCGCGATATGCGCGAGCACATCGGCGGCCGCAATGCGCGCCATGCCGTCGGGTGCGGGGCCGCCTTCCGGGACAATCGGGTGAATGAATTTCGAATAGGTCAGCACCGGATTGACCCCGAACAGGGCGAACGCCGGCGTGCCGACCGCGGCGGCGATGTTCATCGGGCCGGAGTCGGTGCCGACAAAGAGGTCGGCGTGATGCAACAGCGCGGCAGTCTCGTCGAGCTTTAGCCCGCAAGCGTTGACGGCGCGTGCGCCGCTTCCTTGCGCGGCCAAGCGCTGGGCGCGCGCCGCGCTCTCGGGACCGCCGACGATGAAGATCGTGCCGGCGCTGCGCGCGCGCATGCCGGCGATAAGCGTTGCCCACCTGTCGTCCGGCCAATCCCGTGCCGGGTGTGAGCCACCGAGACCGACCGCACTCCAGGGCCGCGGGCAGTCGGCATATTTGGCGCCGATCGCGGCGAGAGTGTCGGCGGCGAGCCGTAAGTTGGGCTCGGTGGTCGGCAACGGCACGCCTTGCGCCGCCATCAGCGCAATAAGCCAGCCGATCGGGTGATCATGCCAATGGCTCTGATCGATGCCCGGATTGGTGAGATACCAGCGCTGCCGGGTCAGCCCGACGCCGATGCGCTTGGGAACGCCGGCCAAGAACGCGGCGGACGCCGGCCGGATGGTGCGGTCGAGAATCCACAGGGTGCGAAAGCGCCGCTGCCGCAACAGCGCGACCAGGCGGATGAAATTGAGGGCGCGGCGCAGCTCCGAACCGGAATGCTCGAAGTAAATGGTCTCGGCGACGCAGGGCTCGGCCGCCAAAAGTTCGCGCGCGCCGCTCGATGGCGGGGCGAGGAACGTCACCTGGCCGCCCGGCGCAGCCGCCGCGATGGCGCGGACGAACGGCAGGTGCCAGATGACGTCGCCGATGCCGCTTTTGACCTGGATGACCGCGCTTGGGGTCACGTTGCCTGCCGCGCCTTCGCCGCGCAAAAAGATGGCCGATGCGCTGTTTTAGAGCAGGATATGGAAGCCGGACAACCGCACCGCCGGCGCGGAGAGGCCGTTTCGCTAGCGTTCGCGACGAGCGGCGGATGGGCCCTCAGGTTCAGCCCGCAGCGCAAATTCCGCGGTCGTGGGGCGTTCCGTCCAATCCGTTTTGTCCGGCACGCATTGCGGAAATGGCACCTCGCCCAGCCAGGGTCTGCCAGAGCGCCCGAAGATCGCTGCCGGGATTGCATGGACGGCCGCTCATGGACGACATATGGCCGCCAACGGGGCGCCCCACCAGAGCCGGTGGTTGCCGCCTTCGACCCAATGAATTGACCACCAATGCGCACCGACTTGTTCGACTTCGCCTTGCCGGAAAACCGCATTGCGCTGCGGCCGGCCTCGCCGCGCGACGCGGCGCGGCTTCTGGTGGTGCGCCCTGGCGGGTCGCCGGTCCTGGAGGACCGCACCATGCGCGATCTGCCGGCGCTGCTGCGGCCCGGCGACGCGCTCGTGGTCAACGACACCAAAGTCATTCCGGCACAGCTTTTTGGGCGGCGGCTACCGCGTAGCGAAGGCGGTGAGGGCGGCCCCGCCATCGCCGCGACCTTGACCCGGCGGATCGACGGCTCGCGCTGGACCGCGCTGGTGCGGCCGGCAAAACGGCTTGCCCCTGGCGACGTGGTGCGCTTCGGCGCCGAAGGCAAAGTCTGCTTCCTCGATCAGCTCGACGCCACGGTGGAGGCCAAAGGGGAGGGCGGCGAGGTGACGTTCGCCTTCGCTTTCCACGGCACCGCGCTCGATGCCGCGCTGGCCGAGCGCGGCGACATGCCGTTGCCGCCCTACATCGCCGGCCGCCGCCCCGCCGACGAAGCCGACCGCTCCGACTATCAGACCATGTTCGCGCGCGACGAAGGCTCGGTCGCCGCGCCGACCGCGGGCCTGCATTTCACCGACGATCTGGTCGCGGCGTTGCGCACCCGCGACATCGCCCTCCACAAAGTGACGCTGCATGTCGGTCCTGGCACGTTCCTGCCGGTCAAAACCGACGATACGTCCGGCCATCGCATGCACGCCGAATGGGGCAGCGTGGGCGCCGAGACCGCGGCCGCGCTCAACGCCGCGCGCAGGGGCGGCGGACGCATCGTCGCGGTCGGCTCGACCTCGCTGCGGCTCGTCGAAAGCGCCACCGCAGCCGACGGCACGATTGCGGCGTTTTCCGGCGACACCGCGCTGTTCATCACGCCCGGCTACCGCTTCCGTGCCGTCGATCTCATGCTGACCAATTTCCACCTGCCGCGCTCGACCTTGTTCATGCTGGTCGCCGCCTTCAGCGGCCTCGACACCATGCGGCAGGCCTATGCGCACGCCATCGACGCCGGCTACCGGTTTTATTCCTATGGCGACGCTTGCCTGCTGTTTCGCGACGCGGCGACCTGATATCGGCTATGATGGCGGCGCGAGGGGGAATGCGTAAGCACAGCAATGCTTTCGACCTGATACGGCTGGTGGCCGCCAGCATGGTGCTCTGGTCGCACCAGAGCGCGGTGATGGGCCTGTCCGAACCTGGTATCGGGCTATTTCGCGCCACGCTCGGCGGCCTCGGCGTCCTCATCTTCTTTATCGTCAGCGGCTATCTGAACACGCTGAGCGTCATCCGCCACCACGCGGTGCACGCGTTTCTCATCAGCCGCGGGTTACGCATCTATCCGGCGCTGGTGGTCTGCGTCGTTTTTACCGTGTTGCTGGGCGCCTGCGTTGCGCCCGACCTGCGACCCTATCTCGATTACCAATTGTTGTCGTTCATCGGCAAGAACGTCACTTTATTTACCGGCACCAAGGCAGGCGTGTCGCAGGCCGTGTTTGCCGGCAACGCCATGCCAAACGCGCTCAACGGTTCGCTGTGGACGCTGACGTACGAAGTCAAAATGTACGTGGTGCTCGCGCTCTGCTTCGTCGCGTTGCGCTACAAGCCCGTTGCGGCGGTTTTGGTATCGGGCTTCGGCCTCATCGTCATCGGTTTTTCGGCGCTCGATACATTTTGGCTGCAATTCTCCGCGTTGTTCGTCGCCGGCTCCTTTGTTGCGGCGGCGCAGAAGCTCAAAAACCTCGCCTGGGCGATTGCCGCCGTGCTGCTGTTGTCGTGTTTGTTTGCCGCGCTGGGGCGAAGCTTCTTCGCTCTCTATCTCGTGCTGACGGCGGCGGTCATTGCGCTCGGCAGCATCAAACTTCCGGCGTGGCTGCGGCCGCCGCTCGACCTGTCGTATGCGATTTACCTTTATGCCTTCCCGGTGCAGCAGCTCAGCGCAATGCTGACCAAGAATTTTTGGATCGGCTTGGCGTTCGCGGCAACGATCACGGTGGCGCTTGCGCTACTCTCCGCGCTGTTGGTCGAGCAGCCGGCCCAGCGCTGGAAGCTCGCTTTGGGCCAAAGGGACACCGCGGCTCCCGCACCGCGGCTCGCCGCGGACGACGTCATCACCGCACCTACCGAAGCCGGAACCGTCTAGCAGCGCGGCAGTTCCGAACGGCCCGGCACGGGCCGGTGCAATCACGTGGCTTGGGCGCCGGCCAAATCGGGCGTCGAGCGATCCCGTCTCATGCGCTTTAGCATCGCGCTGAGACGATCGAGATGAAGATAGACGATCGGGGTCGTGAACGGCGTCAAGATCTGCGAAAGCGCCAGGCCGCCGATAATGGTGTAGCCCAGCGGCTGGCGAAGTTCGGCGCCGGTTCCGGTTCCGACCGCCAGCGGCACCGCGCCGAGCAGCGCAGCCATGGTGGTCATCAAGATCGGTCGGAAGCGCAGCAGGCAGGCTTTTGTAATCGATTCCTCGGGTTTCAAACCCTCGTTGCGTTCCGCGTCCAATGCGAAGTCGACCAGCATAATGCCGTTTTTCTTCACAATTCCGATCAAGAGTATGATGCCCAGGAGCGCGGTCATGGCCAGATCGATGTGCAAGGCCATGAGCAGCAGCAAGGCGCCTATGCCCGCTGACGGCAGCGTCGACAGAATCGTGATCGGATGCACCGCATTCTCGTACAGCACGCCGAGAATGATGTAGATGACGACCAGTGCCGCGGCGATCAGGACCGGCGTGCCTTTCAGCGCCGACTGGAAGGCGGACGCGTTGCCCTGAAACGACACCGCGCGAGAGACCGTGGAAAAAATCATAAAATCAGTTCCGCGCTAGCGCGGCGCGAAGAGCGGCCGCTGCAAATTGTGCCCGATGGCGAGCTCGACCCGCAGCACCGGGCGGCCGTAAGCGGTGATCCAAACCGGCGGTAGCTTTTCCACGCTGGCAAACTTGGCGTTCACTTCAGAAATACTCTGCCGCGCGTTCCACCAATTGGTGATGATGATGGCGTCGCGGCCGAGCAGGGCGGCGTCATCGCGCCACAGCGCGTGAGACACCGGATTGGCCGAGAGACAGGCGATCGGCAAACTGTCTCTGATCACGAGTTCGGCCTTGAAGCAGTACTCATAGCGGCCGAGCAAGAGAAAGTGCCGGGAATCGAGTAAGCCGTCCCGCTCGAGCCGCGAGCGCAAATCGCGCCAGTCCGCGTCGTCGGCGAGCAGCGGATCGTAATCGCTGCTGATGGCCGGGACGAAATGGCCGAGCCATCCCGTGCGGGCGTGGCTGACGAACACCAAAGCCACCGCGGCCGCACCAAAGACACATGCGGCGATCGTGCCCCAGACCAGGCGGGGAAAACGCGGCCGCCAGCGCGCCACCGCCGCGCCGACCAGCGGAAACGTGAACAGATAACCGGGCGCCAGCCAGTGCGGGCCTTGCACGCCCTCGAAGCCGAACAGGTCGATGACCGCGAAGAATGCGATCGGCGCAAGCGCCAGCGTGGCAAAGAACCACGCCCGTTCGTCGCGCGGGCCGCGCCAGAGCGCGCCGGCGAGCGTGCCGATCTGGAGGAGCCAGACCGCGGGTCCCATCGCTGCCAACAGAAAGCCGGTGTGCGAGATCAGACGGTCGACATGGATGTGGCTATCGAGCGCGGCGCGGCTGCCTTGGAAAACGAATGCGGCGAAGCCGTTTTGTGCGTTCCAGACGATGACCGGCGTGAATGCGACGAGCGCCGCGAGCGCCGCCACGTAGGGGCCCGACGTGAGCAGCAGGCCGCGGTAGCGCCGCACTGTCAGCAGAAACAAGACAAGGCCGGGCAGAACCAGCACGGCGGTGAATTTGGACAGGCAGGCGAGGCCGAAGAAAATTCCGGCGATAAGCCAGTCGCGCCAATGCATCGCGCCGGCGCCGAGCAGCCCACGTGCCAAAAAGAAAGCCGCGGCGGTTAGGCCGAACAACAGCGGTCCGTCGGTGACCGCGATCGCGCCCAGATAAAACCCGAACAGCGGCGACAGTACGAGCGCAATGACGGCAAACAGCCCGGCCCACTTGCCGAACGCGAGTGCGGTGAGCCGGTAAACGAACCAGCTCTGTGCCGCAGCCAGAATCAGTGTCGGCAGGCGGACGACAAAATGGTTCTCGCTGCCGAACAGATGCACGGCAGCCGCGATGAGCCACATGATTGCCGGCGGGTGATCCTGGTAGGACAGCGCCAGGCTGCGCGCCATGACAACGTCGTAAGTTTCGTCGATGGAAAGGCCCATCACCGACACGAAGCCGGCGTGGGCGCCCGCCGCCACGGCAATGATCAAGACCGCGCTGCGGTCGAGCGGATCGAACGGCAGTTTTTTGAGCGCAGCGAAAAAATACGAGGAGAATCGCCACAGGTGCGCCGCAGATTTGCGGTCGGCGTGCTCACCCGCGGCGAGGGAGGGCACCAGCAATGCAGAAAGGCTGGCCGAAACGCTCGACATCCAC
>JASHWN010000453.1 GCA_030044035.1 Xanthobacteraceae bacterium | reverse complement strand
AGGTCTGGCTCGATTTCCTGTCGCGCGACATCATCGACAACGGCCATTTGCAGCAGCTGATCGATCAGGACGGTCTCGCCGGCATCACCGCCAACCCGTCGATCTTCGAAAAAGCGATGGGCGAATCGGCCGCCTACGACGCCGGCATCGCGCGCCTGGTTGGCGACGGCAGCATGCCGGTCAGCCGAATTTACGAGAAGCTGGCGACGGCCGACATCGCCGCTGCCGCCGACATGCTGCGTCCGCTCTACGACCGCACCGACGGCCGGCACGGCTTCGTCAGCATCGAGGTGTCGCCCTATCTGGCGATGGACACCGCCGGCACCATGATGGAAGCGCGGCGGCTGTGGACCGAGGTGCAGCGCGACAACATTTTCATCAAGGTGCCGGCCACGTCGCCCGGCATTCCGGCGATCCGCGAGCTGCTTGCCGAAGGCGTCAACGTCAATATCACGCTGTTGTTCTCGCAAAGCGCCTATGAGGAAGTCGTTGAAGCGTTCTTGGCCGGGCTGGAAAAGCGCGCCGCCAAGGGCGCACCGATCGACCGCATCGCCAGCGTCGCCAGCTTTTTTGTCAGCCGCATCGACACCGCCGCCGACAAGCTGCTCGACGAGGCCGCGGCGCATGCGGGAAGCGAAAAAGAACGCACGGCGCTCCTTGACCTGCGCGGCAAGGTCGCCATCGCCAACGCCAAGCTCGCTTACCGGCGCTGGCACAAGCGCTTTGCCGGTTCGCGCTGGGAGCGTCTGCAAAAACGCGGCGCGCGGCCGCAGCAGCTCTTATGGGCGTCGACCGGCACCAAAAACCCGGCCTACAGCGACGTGCTCTATATCGAAGAGCTGATCGGTCCCGACACCGTCAACACCATGCCGGAAACCACCATGGACGCGTTCCGCGACCATGGCACGGTGCGCCAAACCTTGACCGCCGACGTCGAGCAGGCCGAGGCGACGCTCGCCGCGCTCGACCGCGCCGGCATCTCGCTCGACGCCATCACCGCCAAGCTCGTGACCGACGGCGTCAGATTGTTCTGCGACGCGTTCGACAAGCTCAACGGCGTGCTCGCCGCAAAGCGCCAACGGATGTTGGGGCCGGCGCACAACAGCCAGAGCGCAAAGCTGCCGGAGCCGCTCAAGACCGAGGTCGGCAAGGCCGTCGAAGCCTGGCGTTCGCACGGCAATATCCGCCGGCTGTGGAACGAAGACGCTTCATTATGGACCGGCCGCGATGAGAACGATTGGCTCGGCTGGCTCGACGTCATCGATGCCGAGTTGCGCGACCTGCCGAGCCTCGATGAGTTCGCCGATGAAGTGCGCGCGCGGCCGTTCAAGGACGCGCTCCTCCTCGGCATGGGCGGCTCGAGCCTCGGTCCCGAAGTTTTGGCCGAGAGTCTCGGCTCTGCGCGCGGCTTTCCCAAGCTGCATGTTCTGGATTCCACCGACCCGGCGCAGGTCAAAAATTTCGAACAGAAAGTCGATCTGGCGCGCACGCTGTTCATCGTCTCCAGCAAATCCGGCACCACGCTCGAGCCGAACGTGCTGATGGACTATTTCTTCGACAACACCGCCGCCGCGATCGGCCGCACCGACGCCGGCCGCCATTTCATCGCCATCACCGATCCCGGCTCGCCCCTGGAAAAAACCGCGGCCCAAAGAAACTTTCATCGCGTTTTCCACGGCGTGCCGAGCATCGGCGGGCGCTACTCGGTGCTCTCGGCGTTCGGCATGGTGCCGCTCGCCGCCATGGGCCGCGACGTCGGCGCATTTCTTGAATCGGCGCGGGTGATGGCGCGCGCCTGCGGCGACGACGTGCCGCCGGCGCAGAATCCGGGCGTCGAACTCGGCCTCATCATCGGCACCGCGGCGCGACATGGCCGCGACAAGGTCACGGTCGCCGCATCGCCGTCGCTTGCCTCGTTCGGCGCCTGGACCGAGCAACTTTTGGCGGAATCGACCGGCAAGCACGGCAAGGGCGTCATCCCGATCGGCGACGAGGCGCTCGGCGCGCCGTCGGTCTATGATGCGCATCGGCTGTTCATCTATGTGCGCGACGCGGCCCGCGCCGACGCCGCGCAGGATAAAGCGATCGACGCGCTCGAACGCGCCGGCCAGCCGGTGGTGCGCATCGGGCTCAAGTCGCCCGAGCTGATCGCCCAGGAATTCTTCCGCTTCGAGATTGCGACCGCGGTGGCCGGCGCGCTGATCGGCATCGATCCGTTCGACCAGCCCGACGTCGAAGCGAGCAAGGTCGCGGCACGCGAATTGACCGAGCAATACGAAAAGACCGGCGCGCTCGCCGCCGACACGCCGGTGTTCCGACAGAACGGCGTTGCGCTTTACACCGACGAGCGCAACGCCGCGGCGCTGCGGCAGGCCGGCGCCAATGCCACCTTGCAAAGCTGGCTCGGCGCCCACTTCGCGCGTATCCACGACGGCGACTATTTCGGCGTGCTCGCCTTCATCGAGCGCAACGACGCGCATGTCCGGGCGCTGCAGGACTTGCGCATTGCGGTGCGCGACGCAAAGCGCGTCGCCACGTGCCTGCAATTCGGGCCGCGCTTTCTGCACTCGACCGGCCAGGCCTACAAAGGCGGGCCGAATTCCGGCGTGTTTCTGCAGATCACCGCGGACGCGGCCTCCGACGTGGCAATTCCCGGCCGCAAGGCGAGCTTCGGCGTCATCGAGGCCGCGCAGGCGCGCGGCGATTTCCGCGTGCTCGCCGAGCGCGGCCGCCGCGTCTTGCGCGCTCACGTCGGAGCCGACGCCAATTCCGGCCTCGCCGCGCTCACCAAGGCGGCGCGGCTCGCCTTACGATGAGGTCGTCGCATGCAGCTCGGCATGGTGGGTCTCGGCCGCATGGGCGGCAATATCGTGCAGCGGCTCATCCAGCACGGCCATTCCTGCGTCGTCTATGACAAGAGCGCCGACGCGGTGGCCTCGCTCGCCGACAAGGGCGCCACCGGCAGCAAAAATCTCGGCGACTTGGCCAAGAAGTTGAGCGCCCCGCGCGCGGTCTGGCTGATGCTGCCGGCCGGCAAGGTGACCGACGACGCGGTCACCGAGCTTGGCAATGTGCTCAAGCCCGGCGATATCGTGATCGACGGCGGCAACTCGTTCTACAAGGACGACGTGCGCCGCGCCCGTGCGCTCAAGCCGAAGGGCATCTATTACGTCGACGTCGGCACGAGCGGCGGCGTCTGGGGCCGCGAGCGCGGCTACTGTCTGATGATCGGCGGCGATAAAGACGTCGTCGATCATCTCGATCCGATTTTCGCAGCGCTCGCGCCCGGCCTCGGCAATATCGAGCGCACGACCGGACGCGACGGCCGCGATCCGCGGCCGGAGCGCGGCTACATGCATTGCGGACCGAACGGCGCCGGCCATTTCGTCAAAATG
>JASHWN010000452.1 GCA_030044035.1 Xanthobacteraceae bacterium | reverse complement strand
CGCACCCATCAGCTGCGCGTGCATTGCGCCGCGATGGGTTTTCCGATCGTCGGCGACACGATCTACGGCAACGCGCCGCGCTTCGGCGGTCCCGGCCTGCATTTGCACGCCCGCGAGGTCGTCGTGCCGCTCTACAAGAACCGCGCGCCGATCCGCGTCGTGGCGCCGGTGCCGCCGCATATGCGCGAGCGGCTTTTGCTGTGCGGCTGGAAGGATGAGGACGCCGAGCTTGCGTCGAGTTCCATCCTTCCCCGCGAAGCGGGGAAGGGGGACCACGCTGCGAAGCAGCGTGGTGGAAGGGGCGCGGGCTTCGACGAAAACTCTTTCAGTTAAGGAGAAGCGGCGAGGCCGGCGCCCCCTCCACCGCGCTTCGCGCGGTCCCCCTCCCCCGCTTCGCGGGGGAGGATAAGCTAATAAATCGTCTGCTTGATCCGCTCGGGCGCGAGACGGTCGTGCTCGGGGCCGCCCATTTTGCCGTCGGTCAGTTCGGCCAGGATCGCGCCCGGCGTCGGCAGCGTTTTGCGATCGACCTTGCTTTTTTCGTCCCACAATCGCGCGCGGATGATCGCCTTGGTGCACTGGAAATAGGCGCGCTCGACGGTGACGACCAGCACGCATTTCGGCACTTTGCCGTTGATGGCGAAGCTTTCGGTCAGTTTCGGATCGGTCGAAATCTTGGCGCGGCCGTTGATCCGCATGGTCTCGCCGACGCCGGGAATGAGAAACAACAACGAGATGCGCGGGTCGCGCACCAGGTTGCGCAGCGAATCGATGCGATTGTTGCCGCGGCGGTCGGGCACGAGCAACGTGTGCTCGTCGAGGACGCGGACGAAGCCGGGCGGATCGCCGCGCGGCGAGCAGTCGAGGCCTTCCGGGCCGCAGGTGGCTATGACGCAGAACGGCGCCGCTTCGATCAGCTTGCGGTATTGCGAAGTGATGCGGTCGGTTTCCTTGAACAGAGCCGGACCGTACGGCGCGTCGCTATAGACGCGCTCGAGCTGCTCGGTCGAGCTAATCGTATAATCCTGGTTGTTGGCGTCCATGGCGCGCCCTCCGCTTGGCGCTCGATTAACTCATGCCGCGATTAATTGTTTGCCATCGTGGGCGGCGATCGTCACATCGACGATTTGTCCCGGCTCGGCCGGCGTGGCGAACTGCACCTTGGTGAACTGCTCGGTGCGGCCGGCCTGGCGCGATTCGGCCAGCACGCGCCGTGTCGCGCCGATTTCACCATCGAGATGCTGCTGCAGCGCCCGCGCACCGCACTCGCGCAGCCGCTGCGCGCGGTCCTTGACGATGTCGCGGGCGACCTGCGGCATGCGCGCCGCCGGCGTTCCCGGACGCGGCGAAAATGGAAAGACGTGAAGGTGCGTGAGGCCGCACTCCTCGACGAGGGCAAGCGAGTTTTGAAACATCGCTTCGCTCTCGGTTGGAAAGCCGGCGATCAAATCGGCGCCCAAAGCGATATCCGGCCGCAGCCGGCGCACGCTGGCGCAGAACGCGATCGCATCGGCGCGGCTGTGCCGCCGCTTCATGCGCTTGAGAATAAGGTCGTCGCCGGCCTGCAGCGACAGATGCAGATGCGGCATCAGCCGGGCGTCGCTCGCCAGGGCGTCGAGCAGATCGCGATCGGCCTCGACTGAATCGATCGAGGAGAGCCGCAGCCGCGCGAGGTCGGGAACGTCCTTGAGGATGCGCTTGACCAGGGTGCCGAGCCGCGGCGCGTCCGGCAGATCGGCGCCGTAGGCGGTGATGTCGACGCCGGTCAGCACGACCTCGCGATAGCCGTTGGCGGCGAGCCGGCGCACGTCGGCCAATACGGCTTCGACCGGCACCGAGCGCGAATTGCCGCGGCCGAACGGAATGATGCAGAAGGTGCAGCGGTGATTGCAGCCGTTCTGCACCTGCACGAAGGCGCGGCTGCGGCCGGCGAAAGTGTCGATGAGGTGCGGCGTGGTGTGCCTGACCGCCATGATGTCGCCGACGACCGTCTTTGGCCCATGCGGCTGCGCAAGCGCCGCGCGCGCCTTGGCCCAGCCGGCGGGGTCGAGCTTTTCGGCATTGCCGAGCACCAGATCGGCTTCCGGCATGGCGGCAAAAGTCTGTGTCTGCGTCTGCGCGCCGCAGCCGGTGACGACGATGCGCCGGCGCGGATGGTCGCGGCGGAGCGCCCGGATGGTTTGGCGCGCCTGACGCACTGCCTCGGCGGTGACCGCGCAGGTATTGACCACGACGGCGTCGTCAAGCCCGGCGCTCGCCGCTTGGCGCCGAATCACTTCGGACTCGGCGGCGTTGAGCCGGCAGCCGAAGGTGACGACCTCGACGCTCATCGCGGCGTCTCCGCGGAGGCAAGCGCGGCGAGATCGAAACGGCCGTTGTGCTCGAATTCGACCGGGCCGGTCATCAGCACGTGGTCGTCGTCCGCGCGCCACTCGATGGCGAGGTCGCCGCCGGGCAGCGTCACCGTGACCTTGCGCTCGGTGCGCCGCAGCCGCGCCGCCGCAACGGAAGCGGCGCAGGC
>JASHWN010000451.1 GCA_030044035.1 Xanthobacteraceae bacterium | reverse complement strand
GCGGCCAGCGGAGCGACGCTTGCCGGCGCGGGCTGCGCTTGCGCTGGCGCGGCAGCGGGAGAGGGCTGCGTTGCCTGCGGCGCCGGCGCCCCTTGCGCGTGCACGAGCGGAGCGGCAGCGAGCAGCACGGCGGCGGCACCGAGCGCCAGTGCCGGCAAGCGGCGGCAGCGCCAAAACGCGCGCATGCCGCGTAGATCGGGGCGCTGCCAATCGGTTCGCATTGTCATTTACTTCCTGCTTTTCGTTGTCGTTGTCCAGCGGTATCCAACAAGTGCCGCGCGGCTTTGACGTCTTAGGTGCGCGGCCGGCCGACGCGATCGGCGCCGCAGTTACAGCTTCTGCGAAATGCCGGCAAAAAAGCCGCGGCGTGCGCCGTATTGCGGCGCGAACTCGCCGATGCCGCTGCCGGTGCGCAGCTCGTAAATCTGGTCGAGCAGGTTGACGATGTCGAACCGCACGGTGAGCGGCTTGGCGTCCGGCGACCATTTGAAGTCGTGCGCGATGCCGACGTTCACCACCGCGTAGGGCGTCGTGTGCTCGGAATTGGGCGGCACCGGCGGGGTAGACTCCAGATCGCCGGTGCGCAAGCCGCTGCCAAGAATCACACTCGTGGTGAACAGGGTATCCTCCCAGCGGTACGACGCGCCGGCGGAGCCGGTCATGAGCTGCATGTCGTCGGTGTAATGCCAATTGGTGAGCAAATAATTGTAGTCCGCGCTATCAATGAGATACTGGTTCGACACCACGTCTTTGCCTTCGGTTATGTTGTAGGCAAAGTTTGCATAGGCGTTAAAGTTGCCATTGGTGTACTTGAGCTTGAATTCGCCGCCTTCGCTGAAACCCTCCGCATAATTGAACTGGGTCAAGACCACGGCCGCACCGAACTGGCCGTCGTCAAGCTGGTTGGTCGCCTGCTTGTAATAGGCGTCAACTCCCATGGTCAGACCGGGAAGCACGACCTGATCGACGCCGATGTCGTAATAATTCGACCGCTCGGGCTGCACCGGACTGGCCAGGGGGACATCCGGCTGATTGGTCGTGTTGTTGAACAAGGCGATATTCGCGCTATAGGCCTGCGCCTGATAGGGCGGCGTAAAGTAGCGCGCATAGCCGACGTGGAAGGTGGTGCCGGCGAACGGCTTATAGACCAGCGCCAGCCGCGGGCTGAGCTGGTTGGCGTCGACATACTGGTACAACTGATCGAAGCGCAGGCCGGCATTCAACGTGAGCTGATTGGTCAGCTTCCATTCGTCCTGAATGTAGGCGCCGATGTTCCAGCCGAGCAGCGAACTGCTGTCGGTGATGGGGAACGGCGGGCCGGTGACCGCGCCCGGCGAGCCGGGCAGGACAGTATAAACGGTGTTGATGTTGGTTTTTTCCGCGCTGACCGCGAAGCCGAACCGCAAGGTGTGGCGGTCGTTGACGAGGTACGACGCGTCGGCCTGGATGCCGTTGAGCATGCTCTGCCGGGTCACATCCGAGGCGACGTCGTTGAATTCGAGGTCGCCGACGATGTCGGGCACGAAATGGACTTGGGCGTAGCGCGAATACACCGCGATTTGCGCGTCACCGTCGGTGCCGTGGCGCTGCCAGGCCGCGATATTGGCGAGGTAGGTGTCGTTTTCGTTTTCGTTGAGCGTCGCCGAATTGGCGTTCGGGGAACCGAAATCCATGCCCCACGGCTGGCCGGGATTGTTCGGGATCTGGAACGCGCTGTAGGAGGCCGCGGAGATCACCGAGAAGCGAGTCGATTGGTCGAGCAGCGTCGAGGCATAGCCGAAGAACTTGCCCTGCTGCGTGTCGTCATGGATCGCGTCGAGCGCGGGCGTCGGATTTTCCAACCCGAGCGCGTTCCAATTGCCGCGCGCGGTGACGAAATATTCGCTGTTGTTGCCGACGCTGCCGCCGTAATCGAAACTCGGCGTGATCGTCTGCTGGCTGCCGCCGTAAAGGCTGATGGCGCCGCCCGGCTCAGCAAAGCTTCGGCTGGTGATGTCGAGGACGCCGGCGGTGCGCAACCCGTACTGGGCCGGCAGCGTGCCGGTGAGCAGCGACATGCTGCCGACGAAGTTGGTGTCGATCAACGGGCCAAGCGCGGAAACGCCCTCGGGGAGCACGATGCCGTTGATCCGCCACTGCACGTTGGCGTATTCGCTGCGGACGTGAAAGTCCGGATTGGAGACGGCTGAATCGTAGGAAACTCCCGGCAGTTGCAGAATGACCTTATCGATGGGCGTGTTGTCGGCTTGCGGCAGCTTTTCGATCGCCTCGCGGCTGATCGTGGAGGTCGAAGCGCCGATCTTGGGCAACAGATTATTATCGCGCGCCTGATCGAGGCTGGTCATCTTGGCATCGAGCGCGGCCTGTGCCGGCGTCGGGCCGGCATTGGCAACGCCGACCGGAGCGGCCGCAGCCGGTGGCGCACGCCGCCGCGCGGCTTGTTTCGGCTTCGGTTTTCCTTTCGGCGCCGAGACGACGATTTCCGGCATCGTCACCGATGGCGGGTTGGCCGGCGTCTGCGCCAACGCGCGCGGCGCAGCGGCAAAACAAGTGGCGCCTGCGAAAATCGCGACGGAGCAGTTGAGAGAGACACGACCGGACCGGCACCGTTGATGACAGTTTCGCAACGCGACGCCCCTTACTTTGTCTTTAGAACAATGAAAAACTGCGTTTACGATCAAATACTTCGTAGCATCGGAATGATGTCCGCTCAACGACGATCGTGCGTGTCGGAAAAAATGATAGTTATAATAATTACAAACTGAGATCCGCTTCAGCTCGCCGTGGTTTTGCGCTTCGAAGCTCGTCCGCTCGGGCGATAGCGCCGCGGCGCGCCTTTGTCGCGGCTGCTGCGAGACACAACGCGGCGCCCGAAATTGCGACGATCGGAAAAGAGCGGCGGACATCGCGACTCCTAATGGGGAATCGGCAAGCGCAGGTTCAGCCCGGCGCGCACCAGATTCTCCTGCACGCGGCCGCCGACATTGACGGTCGGCGGCCCGACAGAAGCGAGCGTCAGGTCGCTGCCGCTGCCAAAATAAAGGTATTCAACGCGGGCGCTCAGGTTGTTGGTGACGGCGTATTCGAGGCCGCCGCCGGCCGTCCAGGTGCCGAACGTCTGCCGCGTCTGGGCGGAACCGATACCCGTCACGTTGACATTCGACCACACTTCGGCGCCGACGCCGCCGGCGGTGCCGTAGACCAGGAAGCGATCGAAGGCGACGCCGAGCCGCGCCCGCAATGTGCCGAGCCACGGCATTTGCTCGGTGCCCGAGGCTGTTCCCACTGCAATCGTTTGCGAGCCGAAAACGGCGTCGAAATCCGCCTCGCCGCCGACGACAATGCTGCCGAATTGATAGTCGAGGCCGACCTGGCCACCGAGCAGACCGCCCGGCATGTTCACTGAACCCGAGCCGCTGCCGTCGGACACCGTCTCGGTCAGCATGCCGGCCGCATAGCCGCCATTCACGCCGATATACACGCTGGTCCAATTGTAGGCCGCCGGCACGGGCGCTGGCGCTGGCAGCGCCAGATCGGCGGCGCGGGCGCTCGTGCCGGCGGCCAGCATGGCGAGCGCAGCGAGCAGGAGGCGGTCGCGCGCGCGGCGTTTAATGCTCCTGTCAGATGTCGATGACCCCATGGCTGCCTCCTGACGCCAAACTGTTTGCTTGTGAAACTGAAAGCATCGTCCTTGCCGAGACATGGTTTGGCCCCCCTCGTCAGATCTTCTTCGATATGCCGGCGAAGAAGCCGCGGCGCGGCCCGTATTGCGGGGCGAACACGCCGATGCCGGTGCCGCTTCTGATCTGGTAGATCGTGTCGAGCACGTTGACGACGTCGAAGCGCACGGTCAGCGGCTTGCCGTCGGGCATGGCGAATTCATGCGACATGCCGACGTTGAACTGCGCGTACGGCGACTCGCTGCTGATATTGGCGTCGCCGGTGCGCAGGCCTGAGCCGTAGATCATGTCGACTGAATAGCGCGTGCCGTACCAGAGATAGGACGCGCCGGCCGAGCCGGTCACGAACTGATTGTGGTCGGTGTAGATCCAGTGCGTGTCGACGTATTGCTGCAGCGTCAGGCCGCCGAGATCGGCGAGCGGCACGGTGTTGTCGAACAAATATTGGTTCGACACCACGTTGGTGGCCTGCTCCTGGCTGACGGCGAGGTTGCCATAGGCCTGAAAGTTGCCGCTGTGATATTTGAGGCTGAACTCGACGCCTTTGGCGACGCCCTGGGCGTAGTTGAAGGCGCTGAGCACCAGGGCCTGGCCGAAATTGCCGTTGTCGATGAGGTCTTGGGCGATCTTGTAGTAGGCGTCGACGTTTAGCTCGAGAACGCTGCAGTCGGGCGAGGTCAGTACGGCGCAGCCGAACGGGATTTTCTGGTTGACGCCGGCATCGAAATAATTCGCGCGCTCGGGCAGCACCGGGCTTGTTTGTGATGCGGCCGATGCTCCTGCCGCGACGTTGGGCGATGATCCCGTCGTGTTGTTGAACAGCGCGATGTTGGCCGGCGCCGCTTCGACCAGCACCGGCGGCGTGAATTGGCGCGCGTAGCCGGCGTGGAAGGTGGTGAACTGGAACGGCTTCCAGGTGAAGCTGATGCGCGGGCTCAGCTGATTGGCATCGACGTATTCCCACATCTGGTCGAACCGCAGGCCGGCATTGATGGTGAAATTGCGCGTTATCTTCCATTCGTCCTGCGCGTAGATGCCGGCGAGCCAGCCGAGCTTGCTGACATTGTCGGTGA
>JASHWN010000450.1 GCA_030044035.1 Xanthobacteraceae bacterium | reverse complement strand
CCGCTCACATTGCTGGAGCGGCCCAAGTCTAGGGAGGAAACGCCCAAGGAGGGCGACGGTAACGGGAGAAGCCTCTCGCTACCGCACTGCAGCAATATACACCGCGATGCACAAAAAGCAAGGTTTGCTGACCTATTTCATTGCCTTTCCACCTGCGAATCGCGCAGGGCTGCCCTTCGTGTCGCTGGACGCTGGTCCAGCGGTCTTCCTATTTTCATTCGATTAATCAAAGCCTTAAGGCGAAATGGAGCCTTACGCAGAGCTACCAAAAAGCGGCCGCTTCGGAAACTGCCTCACGGGTCCATAGGCGCTTCAGTTCGTTTCATAGGCATTGCCGAATGACCGCCGGTGGTCGGCAGGGCTCAGAATCCAGGTTAACGTGGTAAGTGGCCGAGGATAGTTGCGAGATAGTCGGGATTCCATCCGGCACATTTTCGCCGGAGCTTAATACTGCGCTTATCATGGACAGATCGTACGAGGTTGATGGCGAAGTGCCTGGCGACGGCCATGTTTTGTGCGCCGTGTCCGGTTCTCAGGCGTGATTGGTCGTCGCCGAAGGTGACATCGAGAACCCAGTGCAGGCTGTTCTCGATGGCCCAGTGGCTGCGGATAGCCTGTGCTGCGCGCGGCGCCGTCAGCGCTGCGGACGAGATGTAATAGCGGGTCTCGAAACGCCCATGGTTCTTGAGTTCAGTGCGGGAGGCGACCTTGACGATGGCGGCGACGTTCGGCAGGCGCAATGCGCCGGGGAAGCGGCGATCACCGTTGAGCCAATCGGCCTCGTGAGTGACGGTGACGGTGCGCTGCTCGATGCGGCCATGGCCCTTGTCCACGTCCGTGACGCTGTCGAGACTGGCGGGCGAAGCATCGGCAAAGAAGGTCTCGATCTCGGAACGCAGCGTCGGCTGGTTGGCCTTTACGGCCAGCAGATAGTCGGCCCCTGCGTCGCGGATTGCGGTGGCAATGGCTGGGTTGGTCGCTATGGCGTCGATCGAGATCAGCGCGCCTTTGAGGCCATCACGCGCGGCAAGCCGTTCGAGCAGAAGGGGAATAGCGGTGATCTCGTTGGTCTTATCGGTGACCGCCTCCTGACCGAGCACGAGGCGGCTGGTGGTGGCGAAGGCCGACACCAGATGAAGCGGCCCCTTGTCGTTGCCGCGGTCGTGGCTGCGCCGCGAGGTCTTGCCGTCAATAGCGACAAGGTCCAGTCGCTCCGGCCAGGTTTCTCGCACCCATGCGGTGAACGCTGCCGAGAACAGCGTCGGATTGATGCGGTTCATCAGGATGGTCAGCCAGCGCGCGCCCGGAACCCCGTGATGATAGGGCAGAAAACGACGCAGAAACCGCAGATGCGCCGCGCCCCATTCGGCGATCCCCTCATAGTCATCGCAATCGGCGATCGTGCCGCACACCACCAGCAGCAGCACCTCCGGCAAAGGATGCGCCACCCGCCACGGTTCGCGTGGATCTTGGATGATGGCAAAGTGTTCGAGAAGCGCGCGAAGCCGTGGCTTATCAGCAGTTGCAAGGACGGTAGGGGTCATGTTGGCAGCTCCGAATCAGGGCCGCTCAACGGAATCAGACTTCGCGCAAGTCCGAAACTGCCGTTAACCCGAGTTCATAGCCCTGGGGCCGGCGGATGCGCGCTTGACGGTGACCGGGAAGCCCCTCTATAGGCTCCGCAAACCTTCACCGACCGTTTGTTCCAGTCGCCGCCAGGCGGGGAAAATTCAGAGGAATCTCAGCCATGCCGTGGCGTTGCGAGCTGACCGGAAAGACACGCCAGATCGGCCATCGCGTCAGCCATTCGAACCGCAAGACCAAGCGGCGCTTTCTGCCCAATCTGTTGAACGTGACGCTGATGTCGGAAGCGCTTGGCCGCTCGGTGCGGCTGCGCATCTCGGCCAATGCGCTCAAGACCGTCGATCATCGCGGCGGCCTCGACGCCTTCCTGGTCAAGGCCAAGGACGCCGAGCTGTCGCCGCGGGTTCGCGACCTCAAGCGCGAAGTCCTCAAGAAGCGCGCCGCCGCCGCGTAATCGCCCCCTTGCGGCGGATTTGATTCAGATTTTCGTTGCCCGCATACGGCGCTTCTTCGCTACAGTGCCCCGATAACTTCGTGACCGCGCTGTCGCCGGCGCCGGCCATGCGCATTTGCGGCCGGCCTGCGCCCAAAGCGCATGCCCGCGCTAACGGTCCGGCAAAATTTCTTGACAGAAAACAACGCGGTGCATAGTCCCGGTTGAAACAAACAATCCCGGCCGGCGCACCCCCCTTGCGGAGCAGCTCTTCCGTAATGACCACGCTTGAAATCTCCGCCCCCGCTCCCACCATGGCGGCCAAGACGTCGCGGCCGTTCGCCGACGTGTGGCTGATCTCGTTCGGCCACATGCTTACGCATTGGTATCCGGCCACCTTCTACCTGCTGCTGCCGCTGATCGGTAACGAGCTCGGCTTGAGCTACGGCCAGATCGGCTCGATCCTGACCTGCCAGTTCGTCTGCGGATCGCTGTCCAACGTGCCGGGCGGCATGATTGCCGACGCGGTGCCGCGCAAGGGGCTGTTGATGGCGCTGGCGCTGTGCTGGGTCGGCGCGCCGTATCTGCTGATGGGCTTTACCCACTCGTACTGGACGCTGCTCGGCTGCGCCGGCCTCGTCGGCATCGGCAATAATTTCTGGCACCCGACCGCAATTCCGCTCCTGGCGCGCTCGTTTCCGCAGCGCAAGGGTTTCGTCGTCTCGATTCACGGCATGGGCGGCAACGTCGGCGATGCGCTGGCGCCGCTTGCCGCCGGATTCCTGCTGGCCAGCATGAGCTGGCGCAATGTCGTCGTCGTCAACATCGTGCCCGGCATCCTGATGGCTTTCGCGATTCTGTTCTTGGTCGGCGGCCTCAATGCCGGCGGCGAAGGCGGCGCGGCGCGGCAGCACGTTCCATTCGCGTCCGGGCTGCGCGCGCGCTTGAAGGATTTGCGCGAACTTCTGAAAAACCAGACGCTGGTCATGATTTCGTTCGGCTCGGCGTTCCGCGCCATGACGCAGAGCGCGCTGCTCACGTTCCTGCCGCTCTATCTGGCGCGGCAGATGGGCTATTCGCCGAAATGGGTCGGCCTGTGCATGTTTTCGCTGCAAGCCGCCGGCTTTGCGGTGACGCCGATCGCCGGGCACCTTTCCGACAAGATGGGGCGCCAGCGCATCATCGTCAGCAGCATGGCGATGACCATGGTGGTGCTGTTAGGCATGGCGTTCGCCGGCCGCTCCAGCGCCTTTGTGATTCTCGTCGCCTTTCTCGGCTTCTTTCTGTTTGCCGTCCGCTCCGTGCTGCAGGCCTGGCTCCTTGACGCCACGCCGGCGCGCCAGGGCGGCACCAGCATCGGCATCCTGTTCGGCAGCCAGGCGCTCGGCGCCGCGGTCGGTCCGGTGAGCGGCGGCATCCTCGCCGACCATTTTGGGCTCAACGTCGTGTTTCTGTTCCTGGCGGGAACGATCGTGATCGCCAATTTGTTTGTTTTCTTCACGCCGACGCCGGAACGGCGCGTGGTGGTGTAATCAGGACGATCCGCGGGGAAGCCAGTCCTCGGCCGGGCGGTCGAGAAAGTGCTTTTGCCAATTGCGCAATACTCTTAATCGTTGATCGAAGTAGCGGTCGTTCAGAAAACCCCAGCCGAACCGGTCGGCAAGTCCAATGTGCAGGCCGGTCAGCCAAATCTGCCGAATCGCCACAAAGGTCGGGATCGCGGCGATATCGACGCTGTTGACGGCGCGATGACGCAGATATCCCGTTAGATATGCTCGCCCCATGGATTCGATGCGGTCCGTCGGATGTTCGCCGATTGCGAAGGCCCAGGGAAAGACGGACAGATCGTAGGCGCGGTAGCCCCAGCCGCAGCAATCAAAATCGTAGACCGTGAAAGTTTCTTCGGCGTAGCCGGCGTTATGCCCGTGCAAGTCGCCGTGGCAGAAACCTTTTTCGAGCCCGGCCGCGCTTTCGATGTTGCCGCGAAGCTGTTTTGCCAAATCCGCCACATAGGCGAGGTCAACGCGCCGGTGCGCGATCATCGGCTCTATGAGCGACAAAGGTTCGTTGAGCAGCAGGTCGAGATCGAGCGCCGCGCGCTCAAAATTCTCCGCCACGCTGTCGGCGGCCTGATGAATGGCGGCCGCTGCCTCGCCATAATGGCCGGCTTGCTCTGGCGTAAATGATTTGAAATCGACCTCTTCGCCCGCTGCGGCGGTAAACAGCACCGCCCATCGCTCACCTTCCGCACAATCGAGCAGCGTCAACAGCGCGTCATCGGTCCTGATGACGGGCGCCGATACATTTACGCCGCAACGCGCGAGATGCTGCAGGACGCCAAGTTCGGCCTCGATCTGCTCGCGCGTGCGCCAACCGGCCCGATAAATCCGGAGGAAGTATGATGTGCCGCCCTTCGTCTCGATCTTGTAGGTGTCGTTCAGCCCGCGCGCATGAAACCGGGAGCGCGTGATTTCGCCGATCGGATAGTGCGCCAGCACCTCGTGTGCCAAGGCGTCGGCCTGGAGATTGGAATCGCGGGTGGGGAACATTCCCTGGCACACCCCTGCACGCCGGCTCGGCCGAAATCACTCGATCGGCGTAGCGACGCCTCGTCTGCTTGGAAAGAACCAACGGCTAGGCATTGAGCCGGCGCGGCCGGGACGGCCGGGCGATGCGCTGTTCGGTCGACTGCTCGGCGAACAGCTCGGCGAGCTTTTCGGTCATGACGCCGCCGAGCTCCTCGGCGTCGACGATGGTGACGGCGCGGCGATAATAGCGCGTCACGTCGTGGCCGATGCCGATGGCGATCAACTCGACCGGCGAGCGGGTCTCGATATCCTCGATGACCCAGCGCAAATGGCGCTCCAGATAATTGCCGGGATTGACCGACAGCGTCGAATCGTCGACCGGCGCGCCGTCCGAGATCATCATCAGGATTTTGCGCGTTTCGGTCCGCGCCAGCAGGCGCCGGTGCGCCCAATCGAGCGCCTCGCCGTCGATGTTCTCCTTGAGCAAGCCCTCGCGCATCATCAGGCCGAGATTCTTGCGCGCCCGCCGCCACGGCGCGTCGGCCGACTTGTAGATGATGTGGCGCAGATCGTTGAGCCGCCCGGGATTGGCCGGCTTGCCGGCAGCGAGCCAGGCCTCGCGCGACTGGCCGCCCTTCCAGGCCCGCGTGGTGAAGCCGAGAATCTCGACCTTGACGCCGCAGCGCTCGAGCGTGCGGGCCAGAATGTCGGCGCAGGTGGCGGCGACGGT
>JASHWN010000449.1 GCA_030044035.1 Xanthobacteraceae bacterium | reverse complement strand
CAGGGCAAGCCGCGCGACGTGATGGTGCTCGCCCATGAGCTCGGCCACGGCGTGCATCAAGTGCTGGCGGCGCCGAACGGCGCGCTGATGGCGCCGACCCCGCTCACGCTGGCCGAAACCGCGAGCGTGTTCGGCGAGATGCTGACCTTCAAGAAATTGCTGGCGCAGACGGCGGACAAAAGACAGCGCAAGGCGATGCTGGCCGGCAAGGTCGAGGACATGATCAACACGGTGGTGCGGCAGATCGCGTTCTACACGTTCGAGCGCGCCGTCCACACCGAACGCAAGAGCGGCGAGCTGACGGGCCAGCGCATCGGCCAATTGTGGCTCAAGGTGCAGGGCGAAAGCCTCGGCCCGGCGATCGAGCTAAAGCCCGGCTACGAGACGTTCTGGGTCTACATTCCGCATTTCATCCACTCGCCGTTCTACGTCTACGCCTACGCGTTCGGCGATTGCCTGGTGAACTCGCTTTATGCGGTCTATGAGCACGCCGCCGATGGTTTTGCCGAGCGCTATCTCGCCATGCTGGCGGCCGGCGGCACCAAGCATTATTGCGAACTGCTCGCCCCGTTCGGCCTCGACGCGCGCGACCCTGGCTTCTGGCAGGGCGGCCTCGGCGTCATCGAGCGCTTGATCGACGAACTGGAAGCTTTGGACGGGCGTTGAAACGCGCGAGAGAGAGCGACATTCCGGGCGCTGCGCCTGCTTAAAGCACTCGGTCTATATCCTGTGTTAGCCTCCCGTTAACCATACCAGCGCAAGGTCTCGGTCCCCGTCGGCTTGGCTAAGCCCCTGTCGACAACGGCGGAACTGGGCCAGATTTTGCCACACTGCGCCGCTAGCCCTAGAGCCGTCGGGGGACGGGGTAACGGGGTCGGTTGGCGTCTACCCTTTCCCAAAAGTGAACAAAGCGTGGGCGTTGCTCGCCGCATCCGCGCGGCGGTCGGCGCTTTGAACGCGTCACAACGCGAGATCGCCAGTGCCGTCCGGTACCGCGCGTCCAAACATCTTGCGTCTACACGCCGCCCGCGCCGGCTATTCGTGCGGCCTTGCCCTATGCCTGTTCCTGTTCGGCTCAAAGGCGCTGCAGAACGCCGTCGCCGAGGGCGAGACGCGCACCATCACGATGCACCACATGCATACCGGCGAGGACATCACCATCACCTACAAGCGCGAGGGCCGCTACGACGAGGCGGCGCTGGAAAAGCTCAACTGGTTCTTGCGCGACTGGCGGCGCGGCGAAGACATCCGCATGGATCCGCAGCTCATCGACCTGGTTTGGGAGGTGCAACGCGAGGCCGGATCGAACCAGCCGATCGACGTGGTCTGCGGCTACCGCTCGCCGGAGACCAACGCCATGCTGCGGCGAAGGAGCCGCGGCGTCGCCCGCTTTTCCCAGCACATGCTCGGCCACGCCATGGACTTTTACATTCCCGGCGTGCCGCTCGAAGAATTGCGCGTGCTCGGGCTTCGGCTGCAGCGCGGCGGCGTCGGCTTCTATCCGACCTCGGGCTCGCCGTTCGTGCACATGGATACCGGCGGCGTGCGGATGTGGCCGCGGATGTCGCGCAACGAACTGTTGCGCGTGTTCCCCGACGGCCGCACCGCCTATATCCCGAGCGACGGCCGGCCGCTGCCGGGCTTTGAGCTGGCGCTGGCCGACATCCAGAAGCGCGGCCAAAATATTTCGCCAGTGGTGCTCGCCGACGCCACGCAGCGCAACGTCAATCCGTTCACCAAACTGTTCGGCTTCGTGAAGCCGGCGCAGCAGCAGGCGGAGCCCGAAGAGGACGCCGAGATCGAGACCGCCTCGATCACGGCGCCTGCCGTTGCGGGCGCCCAAGGCAAGCCGGCACAGCCAGTCAGTGCCGCTGCGCCGAAAGCCCCGGCGCCGGTGCAGAAAATCGCCGCGGCCGCGCCGCCAGCGGCGGCAGCAGCACCGGCGCAGCCGCACGTCGACGCCAACAAAGCCGCCGCGAACCCGCTCCTCGCGGGGCTCGAGCGCGAAGCCGCGCGCAAGCGCGCAACGATCGGACTTTATGCGGCTGCCCCGGCCCCCGCTGCAACCGCCAATGCCGCCCAACAACAACCCTCGACTTATCAGCTTGCCTCGTATGAACAGACACCGGTCGGACAAGAGCCGCAGCGTCTCGCCGCGCTGACGCCGAACCAGGTGATCATGGCGCGCGGCTATTGGGCCGGCTTGCCCGACGGCGAAGCCGCAGCCCAACCGGCGCAACAACAAAAGAATCCGCTGCGCGCCGGCGTGCCGCATCCCGCGCGCAAGGAAGTCGCCGCAGCGACCGAGTCGCCATGGGCCGGTGCGCACGAGGACCGCGTGCCGGCAGACTTGGCGCTCGCGTACGCGGCGCAGCCCGAGCAGGACAATGCCGGCGCCCCTGCCGCCACCGTAACACGCGTTGCGGCCATATCCCGTGCCGCCGCCACGTCGGCCCTGCAGGTCGCGCATCTGCCGGCGCCGCCGCCTGGCACCACGATCGCGGTCAAGCGCACCGCGAATGAGGCCGTCTCCACCATTTTGGCCGCAGCGCCGCCTCCGGCCGCGGCCGAAGCACGCGGCGCCCGTTTCGACAATCCGTGGCTGCGCGCCGTGATGCTGTCGCCGAGCGTGCGCCGCTATCTCAACACGCTGCTGCTCGGCGACCCCGACTACCTTGCGCTCGCCGCCCTGATCGAAAAACCGGCGAGCTCGGTGATGATGACCTTCGCCGCCGAGCCCAACCCCGGCCTCACCGCGGACCGCTTCTCCGGCAGCGCCGTGGTCTTCGTCTCGACTGTAACGTTCGGGACCCACACGGCAGCGCTGCCGTAATTCAATAACCGCGAAACGCCGCGATACCCGGCAAAACGCGGCGGCTTGCCGTTAACGCGCCTGTTGGCCGCGCAAGCGCGGGTGGCCGATGCCGAGCGGCTTGGCGTCGAGCAGCACGATGGCAAGCCGCGCCGGTTCTTTGCTGCGGTTGACCCAGGCGTGGTTGGTGCCGCGCTGGACCATGACATCGCCGGTTCGGATTTTTACTGTCGAATCGTCCATGTCCATGTCGATCTCGCCGGCGAGCACGGCGATGTAGTCGATGGTCTCGGTGCGGTGCATTTCGGAAGCGATGCCGGGGGCGAATTCCATGACGATGAAACGCGAGCCGCTTTCCGGCGGCGCGGTGCCGAGAATGCGCGCGCCCATGTCCTCGGCATCCTCGCCGATGGCGATGTCGACCGGCATCTGGTCGGAGCACCACATCAAGGTCGAGGCGACGCCCTCGCGCGGCAGCTTGGTGTTGGTCGCCGCCCCGTCGCTGATGACCTTGGCGACGTTCTTATTGCCATGACCGGTGACGACGCGACGGATTGGTTTGTGGGCCATCGGGTGCTCCTCTTGACTATTGCGGGAAACACGATCGCGCTTGCGAGTCCATGGAACCGACGGCCCCCCACCCTACCTCCCCTGCAAGCGGGGGAGGGAAAAGACGAACCGCTCTACCCTTCCCTCCCCGCTTGCGGGGAGGGTTTGGGAGGGGGCCTGGATTGCTTCGCTTCGCTCGCAATGACGATTCAGGGCGATGTATTCGGTGCCGGCGGCGGCGCGCGCTTTAGGTCGATGAACTCGATGACGTTGCCATCGGGATCGCGGATGTAAGCGCTGCGGCCGACGAACACGCCCGACTCACGATTCTCTTCCTTGAAGATGTCGACGCCCTTCGTCGGCAAAAGCTTCAGTGTCGCGTCGTAGGTCTGCGGCGCCACGCGAAAGGCGGAGTGGATCTCATGCCGGTTGCCGGCGTTGAGCGTGATCGGATTCTCCGAGTAGGTGAGATTGAAGAAATCGCCGCCGGCGCGCAGGAACACGATGCGCTCGGTGCGGCCGACTTTTTCGAAGCCGAGCAGCTCGGTGTAGAATTTTTCGGCGCGGTCGAGGTTTTTGACCGGAATGGTGAAGTGCAGAACGCCTTCGGTCGTGATCATGCATGTCCCTTGCAGAGCTGCGCAACAGCCGGCCGCGAACGCGGCGGCGCGGACGTTAGCACGTTGCCCTAGATCAGCCTATGAGGCGGCCGGGACTCGCCGCGGCGGTCGGCCAGTCGCGCCAAGCGCGCCGCCGCGGCAGATCGGGCGGGCGCCGTTCGGCCTTGCGGCCTTTGAGGTAACCGAACCAGTTTTCGTAGATCGCGATTGCGGTGGCGCGCCACGACGCGGCGATGCCGGTTTGCAGCGCCCGCTTCGGAAAGGCGCGGATCAGATCGCCGCGCCGGTCGGCCAGCGCGCGCTTGCGGAACGCATCGGCGAGCGCGGCCGCCTCAGCGTCGAAATAGCCCTGTGGCGCCGCCGGATAATGCGCGCATTCGCCGCGCAGGTAGCGGCCGATATCGCGGCGATATTCGCGCAGCAGCGAGTCCGGCTCGTATTCGGGATGGCCCTGCAGGAACAGATGCAGGCTTTGGTCCTGCCGGGCAAACATGTCGACGCCGGCTTCGGCCGAACGGGTGAGAATGCGGTAGCCGCAGGCTTTCAGCGCGGCCTCAGGCAAATCGTTGTAGCGCGAGTGCGGCAGGGTGAGCCGCAGCGGCGCGCCGCGCAGCATTGGATGCAGCGCCACCGGCCGGCACGCGAACAGACCGGAAAGCTTTTGTTTGAATGCGCGGCGCTCGATACCGTCGGATTGCAGCACCGCGGCGTGGGCGGCAAGACACGACCAAATGGTCGACGCTGTATTATGACGTGCCCAGTCGATCACCTCGCTCACTGCGCCCCAATACGGCTCGTCCTTGAGGTTCTTGGAGCGCGGCTCGGTGCCGGTGACGATGAGGCCGTCGAGGCCGCTGTCCCACAACGCGCGCAGCGGGCGGTAGCGGCCGGCCATGTCGCTGCGCGCCGCCTCGCCGCGGGGCACTTCGGGGATAGCGAACAGCAACAGCCGCACCACGGTGTTGCGGGCGCTGGCGCGGATCAGGTCGACGAATTGCCGCTCGGTCGCTTCCAGCGCCGCGTCCGGCATGTTGTTGATGAGCCCGACGGTAACGCAGTTCGCGGCATGAGCCGCATTAGCCGGCGCCGCGTGCGTGGTTTCGAGAAGGAGCGGCATGCGCTGCTGCCTCGCCAATCCCTACTCGGCCGCGAGCAGCGGCGAGCTTTTGTGCGGCTGTGCCGCCGCCAGCGCCCGGTCGAGATCGGCCAAGATGTCGTCGATGTGCTCGATGCCGATGGAGAGCCGGATGGTTTCCGGCGTCACGCCGGCTTTGGCCTGCTCCGCGGCCGACATCTGCCGATGCGTGGTCGAGGCTGGGTGGCAGGCCAGCGATTTGGCGTCGCCCATGTTGACCAGCCGCTTGAACAGCTTGAGCGCGTCGTAAAACCGCTTGCCGGCCTCGAGCCCGCCGGCGATGCCGAAAGTCAACAGCGAGCAGGCACGGCCGCCGAAATATTTTTGCGCCAGCGCGTGATACGGGCTGTCGGCA
>JASHWN010000448.1 GCA_030044035.1 Xanthobacteraceae bacterium | reverse complement strand
ACCGCGAAGCTGCGGACCAGCATCGCCTGCTGTGCGGTCTCGGCCGCCGCCAAAACCGGGAATTCGGTGCCCGACGCCAGCGCGCCGAGCTGGCCGGTGCGCGATACGGCCGCTTCCAGCTCGGGCAGCGCGGCGAAATAAAGCTGCAGCACCAGCGTGGGCGGGGCGCCGTCCTTGACATAAGGGTCGCTGGCGCTCGCCGGGGTGTGC
The DNA here is from genome assembly GCA_030044035.1 of Xanthobacteraceae bacterium. Taxonomy (GTDB): domain Bacteria; phylum Pseudomonadota; class Alphaproteobacteria; order Rhizobiales; family Xanthobacteraceae; genus BOG-931. The sequence goes on along the minus strand of JASHWN010000448.1, from coordinate 5,106 downwards.
ACCAAGGCCTTGCGCAGCTTCGGCGTCGCGCGCAGCAGCGCGTCGAGCTTGGCCGTCTCGGCCGCTGCAGGGCTTGCGCCGGCGCGAAAACTCAAGAATAGGCAGGTGCTCATCGGTATGCTGCGTGATGACCGGGATTTTGCTGCGGAACCGTACTGGCGCGATTGTATATTAAGAAGCGCTGATGGAGTTGGGAGGGCGAATTGACCACAACGAAGACGTTTCGCATCTGGGCGCAGGGCGCCACCGATCAGGTCGGCCACCGCAATTACCTGGCGGCGCTGCTGCCGCACATGAAGGCCTGCACCGATCCCGACTTCGAGCTCGAATTCAAGACCATGACGCCTTCGGTCACCACCGTGCATGCGCTGTCCGAACACCGCTTCTCGCGCGCGGTGATCCGCGGCGCCATCGAGGCCGAGCGCGAGAACTATGACGTCTTCTTCATGAACCATTTTCAGGACGTCGGCCTCTACGATGCGCGGGCAGCGGTGAATATTCCCGTCCTTGGCCTCGGCGAGGCGACCCTGCTGCACGCCTGCACGGTAGGCCGCAAGCTCGGCTTGCTGGCGATCAATCCCGCCTTCATCCCGACCCACGCCGACCAGATCCATCGCTATGGCCTGCACCAGCGCATCGCCGGTATTCGCGCCACCAACGCCAGCATCGCGGACTACATGGAGGCTTTCGCCGTGCCGGCCAAAAAGGCGGAGCTGTGGGCCCTCTTCGAGCGGGAGGCGCGACGCCTGATCGACGCCGGCGCCGATGTCATCGTGCCGACCGGCGGCATTCCGATGATGCTGTTCGGCAACGATCCGGGTGCCAACGTCGACGGCGCGCCGATTCTCAACGGCGTCACGGTGGTGATCAAGGCCGCCGAGATGGCGGTGAAGTTGCAGCGCCTCGGAATTCCGATCGCAAGCCGCCACCCGCAGTCGGGCTTTGCGCTGCCGTCGCCCCAAGCGCTTGAGGAATTTCTGAGCCATGGCTGAATCAGCCGCTCGGCCGTGAAGCAAACTCTAATTTGCTTGCAGCAACGGCCACTCCTTATCCGCTTCGTCCGGCGGTACCGACGACAGCAGCGCCTGCGTATGCGGATGCTGGGGGTTGCCGAAAACCTTCTCGACCGGACCTTCCTCGACGATCTCGCCGCGATACATCACCAGCACGCGGCTGCACAGCTGGCGGACCACCGACAGGTCGTGCGAGATGAACAGCATGGCAAAGCCAAGCTCGAGGCGCAGCCGGGCCAGCAGATTGAGCAGCTGCGCCTGAATCGACACGTCGAGCCCGGATACGATTTCGTCGGCGACCAGCACCTTCGGCACCCGGCACAGCGCCCGCGCGATGTTGACGCGCTGGCGCTGGCCGCCTGATAGCTGTCCGGGCAGCCGCGCGGCGATGTCGGCCGGCAGGCCGACTTCAGCCAACAGTTCCTTGGTGCGCTTGAGCCGCTCTTCCATGCTGGCGGGACGGCTGCCGGCCTCCATGGCCTGGGTGACGATGCTGGCGATCCGACGGCGCGGATTGAGCGCCGATTGCGGGTCCTGAAACACCATTTGCAGGCTGCCCGCGCGCCAGGCGCGGCGGCGCAGCGACGGCGCGGTCAAATCCGCACCATCGAAGACGATGCGCCCGCTCGACGGCTGCTCGAGGCCGACCAAAAGCTTGGCAACGGTGCTCTTGCCGCTGCCGCTTTCGCCGACCAGCGCGACAAATTCGTTTTCAGCAATGGTGAAGCTGACGTCCTTCACTGCCGCAACGTTATGGGCTCGGCTGAATGGTCCGCGGCTGGTGATAAAGTGCTTGCTCAGGTTTTCGACGCGCAGGAGCGGCGCGGCAGACGCTGCAGGCACATTGAACTCGCCTCCCGTCGCACAAATGCTCGCGGTGGCGGCGGCGCGAATGCAGGCTGCTGTATGGCTCGGCGCGACGACAATTTGCGCCGGCTCCTCGCGGCGGCATTCGGCGGTCACCAACGGACAGCGCGGCGCGAAATGGCAGCCGGCGATGTGCGCCAACTGCATCAGGCCCGGCATCTGATCGGGCAGCACATAAAGCGTGCGGCGCTCGGCGCTCATCGCCGGATTGGCGAGCTGCAGGCAGCGCGTATAGGGATGGGCCGGCATCGCAAACACGGTGCGCGCCGGACCGCTTTCGACGGCGCGCCCCGCATACATGACGATGACGTCGTCGCACAGCTGCGCGGCGAGCCGCAGGTCGTGGGTGATGAAGATCACGGCGGTGCCATGCTGGCGCTGCATCTCGGCGACCAGCCGCAAAATCGGCGGATGCATGGTGACGTCGAGCGCGGTCGTGGGCTCGTCGGCGATGATGAGGCGCGGATTGCCGGCGAAGGCGAGCGCGATCAGCACGCGCTGGCACATGCCGCCCGACAGCTGATGCGGATACTGCGTCAACAGGTCGTCGGCGTGCGGCAGGCGCGCCGCCGTAAGCACCGCGACGGCGCGGTCGCGCCGCTCCTTGCGGCTTTTCAATCCGAGTCGCGAAAGGTGCTCGTCGAATTGGGCGCCGATGGTAAGGACCGGATTGAGCGCGGTCATCGGCGCCTGCGGGATGAAGGCGATGGCGCGGCCAAGCAGCGCGCGCCGCCGCGCCGCCGTCATGGTCAGCAAATCCTCGCCTTCGAACAGCAGCGAGCCGGCTGTGATGGCAAAGCCGGCCGGCAACAGCTGCGCAATGGCGCGGCCGATCATGGTTTTGCCGGCGCCGGATTCGCCGACCAGGCCGAGAATTTTTCCGGGCGCCAGCGCAAACGACAGCCCCCGAATGGCCGGCACCGTCGCCTCGCCGATGCGAGCGCTGACCGTCAGATCGCGGGCCTCGAGCGCCAGCACGGTTTTCTAATGTCCGGTTTCGGCAAGCCGCACGTCGAGCGTGCGGCGCAGCCCGTCGCCGAGCAGATTGAAGGCGGCGACGGCGAAGAAGATGGCGAAGATCGGCAGCAGCAGATTCCACGGCGACTGATAGACGTATTGCCGGGCGTCGGCGATCATCTGTCCCCACGCCGCCTGATTGGGACCGACGCCGAGGCCGACGAACGACAGGATCGCCTCGACCACCACCGCAATCGCCATTTCCAGGCTGAACAGCGTGATCAACAGCGGCAGCGTCGCCGGCAACACCTCGCGCACGATGGTCTGCCAGTGCGAAAAGCCCAGAAGCCGCGCCGCCGCCACGTAATCGTGGCGCCGCACGATCAGCACTTCGCTGCGCAGCACGCGGCAGAACCGCGTCCAGTCGACCAGCACGATGGCGAGAATGACACGGTCGAGTCCGACACCGAGCCCGACCATGAGAATGAGCGACAGGATGACCGGCGGAAACGACATCCACACCTCGACCAGACGGCCGATGAGCCAGTCGACGGCGCCGCCGAAATAGCCGGAAATGTGCGCCAGAACCGTGCCGATGATCATGGCGCCGAGCGAAGCGAACACGGCGACCAGCATGGCGGTGCGGGCGCCGTAGATCAGCCGCGACAGCACGTCGCGGCCGAGGCTGTCGGTGCCGAGCGGAAAACTCGGATCGCCGTCCGGCGCCCAGGCCGGCGGCGTCAGGATCGACAATAGATTCTGCTCAGCCGGATCGTGCGGCGCCAGGAAGTGAGCGAACACCGCGCAGACGCCGATGATCAGCACCATGGCGAGTGCGAGCAAAACCCGCGGCGAACCCAGCGCGCGAAGGAGCGATCCGGCCATCAGCCCACCCGCAATTTCGGATTGAGCACGACGTACAGGCTGTCGACCACGGTGTTGATCAACAGCACGGCGACGCAATAAGTGAGCCCGATCGCTTGAATGAGCGGCAGGTCGGCGTTGCGCACGGCGTCGACCATCAGGTTGCCCATGCCGGGATAGGAATAGATCACCTCGACCAGCAGCGTGCCGCTGAACAGGATGCCGAATTGCACGCCGGCGAGCGTCAAGGTCGGCAACGCCGCGTTCTTAAGCGCGTGGCCGAGCAGGATTTGCCGCTCGGGCAGGCCGCGCAGCCGCGCCTGCTGGATGTAGTCCTCGTGATAGACGTCGAACAGACTCGAGCGCAGCACGCGCATGATGGCGGGCGAGAAGGCAAGCCCGAGCGCCAGAGCCGGCAGGATCAGATGCCGGCAGGCGCTGGCGAAGACGTCGAGGCGGCCGACCAGGAGCGCGTCGATGAGGAGAAATCCGGTGACGTGCGGCTGCGGCAGGTTCGGCGATACCGCGCCGGTAAACGGCAGCACCTGCAGCGCAACGCCGAACACGAACAGCAGGATCAGTCCCCAGAGGAATTCCGGAATCGACAGCAACAGGATTGAAACAAAATCGGCAACGGCCTCGAACCAGGTGCCACGCAGATGAAAGAGAAGGAGTCCGCCACCCAGGCCGAAAATCGCAGCCAGCACCATGGCGGCGCCGGCAAGCTGGATGGTCGCCGGCAAGGTGGCGGCGACCAGCGACCCGGCCTCGCGGCCGAACTGGATGGAGCGGCCGAAATTGCCGTGCAGCGCGTCGGACAGCCAGATCACGTATTGCTCGGGCAGCGGCCGATCGAGCCCCATTTCCCGGCGCTTGGCCTCGATCTCGGCGATGGTCGCCGTGGTCGGCAGCGACATCGCCGCCGGATCGACCGGAAGGAGCCGCAGCACGCAGAACAACAGCGCCGAAACCACGAGCAGGATCGGGATCGCTGCAAGCAGCCGGCGTGCAACGAGTTTGGCGACGATAGCGAGCATTATGCGGAGCCAACATTCATCGCACTGCGCCGCATCTCATTCCGTGTCATCGCCGGCGAAAGCGGGCGATCCAGTAATCGATAAGCTCTGCAATAGTGCTGCACCGTTGGCGGTTACTGGATGCCCCGCTTTCGCGGGGCATGACAATTATAAATAACTTGGCTGCAGGTGCGCGCCGCATCAGCTCCATTGCAGGGTTTGCGGCAACACCCAGCCGTTGGCATATCTGGTGAAGGCCAGATTCTTCTTGCGCACGAGCGTTATCACGCTCTGCAACAGCGGCATCGTCGCCCCGTTCTCGACCGCGTAGCGTTCCAGCTCGCGGTAACCGGCAATGCGCTTGTCGTAATCGGCGACGTTGAACAGGG